>SKOL01000097.1 GCA_007120055.1 Anaerobacillus sp. | reverse complement strand
GGTGAAATTACATTAAACACGCAATCTAAATGTAAGTATTTTTCATGAAAAGGAATCGCCATTACATTAAAAGTAGGTAACATGCTTTTTAAATGATCAACGGCAAATTGATTTGTCCGGTCACTAATTCCGACATAGACGTTACTACCGTCTATAATGACGTCACCGCCTTCTATATTATCACCTATAATATTATAGTAAGAAATTTCCTCTCCTTGTAACCAATCTTTAAAAATATTTTCTTCACCACTTCGAATTGGTGCTGCCATATCGGCGACAAAGATCGTTTGCCCGAGTGTAAAACCAATGTCTCTAGTGAAAACTTGTTCAGGATATTTTTTGGCAGGTGGTAATAAGATGACATCAATTCCATTGTTTTTTAGAACTTGAACAAATTGACTATGCTGCTCCATTGCTTTTTGAATATGTATTCCTTCATTTTGAAAATGCTTTTGAGTGTCATTTATGACATCACGAATCGTCATATTTTTCGGTTCACATAAAACAACTCTTTGTAAAACGTCATATTCATTCATGCAAAATGACTTTTCCATTAACGTTGAGTTTAAGTTCATGAAGAAGCCTCCTCAATTTCGAATTTTAAAAAAAAAAATTAATAAACGCACAAAGTTGGATTGTGCTTTTTTAATATCATTTCCTTTAATAAAACCGTTATGTAACCATTTATAAAAAGCTAGCAATAGGGTATGGCAAAAAGTTAAAATTGTTCGTATAGCTCGCCACTCGTCGTGTGCTAAACTATTTAATTTAAAATCAAATTCCATTGTTTAATCGCACTTCCACAAATGGTACTATTAAAAAAAACACCAAAAAAGGATGAAAAATATTGTCTCTAGTTTATAAACAGCCTTTTATTAAGGTATTACGAGAAATTGATGGGATCGAACAAAAGTATATTGAAAAAAATTATCATTTATATTTATATGAAACGAAGTTAGTTACACCTTTTCAAACCTTTCAATTAAAAGCGATCTTGGATGTGTCGTATCGAAAAACGAAAACTAATTCACTTGGAACGCTATACTTACATACGAATCAAGGGGTATTTCCGTATACCGTCCGTACTGATCCTGAAGAATTTATAGACCATATAAAAAAGCTTCAGTAAAAGTGTTGTGTTAATTAAAACCAATTATTAGTACCTGGTAATAAAAACTTGTTGTAAATTGGTGTTTTTCTTGATATTATTAATTTATATTAATACAGTGTTTATAGTGAAAAATGAATGCGTATCAAGAAGGAGACGATAACATGAAAGAACTTAAAACATTTGGCTGGTATGCAGCAAGAGTTTCTCCAGCTTTACCAAAGGAAGCGTTTCAACCTGTTCCAACTCGATTAATTGGTGGACTAGCTTTTTTAACGGTTGTAGTTGCCAGTATTATGGCCATTAGCTTATTTCAATTACCATGGTTTTTAAATATAATCTTAGCATTAGTTATAGGCTTTAGTTTTTCGTCGATGGGATTTTTAGGGCATGAAATTTTACATGGTACTGTAGTAAGGACACCATGGTTGAGGAACTTTTTAGGAGCTGTTTTCTTTTGGCCGCTTTGTACAGGTCCGCGCTTGTGGCGTAAGTGGCATAATATTGAGCATCATGTTCATACACAAGATGAAATAAAGGATCCTGACGCTTGGCCAACTGTCAATAAAGCAACGCAAAACTTTATTGTGCGTGCGGTATATAAGTTACCGTTATCAGTTCGTTCTTTATTCGGCTTTTTCTTTTTAGCGATACAATTTTCTCTTCATTCGTCAAATATGTTTAAGCTATACATTAAAGAATTTACTGGTAAAAATCGTGCAGCGGTTGTTATGCAACTAGTGTTACCATGGGCATCTTGGATTGGCTTACTTTTATTAATCGGTCCTGTGAAATGGTTCTTTGCATTCTTGTTACCGTTACTAATTGCAAACATGATTGTCATGGGTTATATTTCAACAAATCATCGATTAAATCCACTTGTTGATGTTAATGATCCTTTAGCGAATTGTTTAACAGTCACCGTACCAAAGTGGGTGGATGTTCTTCATTTCAACTTTTCATATCATACGGAGCATCATCTTTTTCCAGCGATGAATCCGAAATATTACCCGTTAGTAAAAGAAGAAATATTAAAGCAATGGCCAGATCGTTATCATCAAATGTCATTAGCGAGAGCTTTAATAACACTTTATAAAACACCACGCGTTTATCATGAAAAAAACGAATTGTTCGATCCTCATGGAAACGCAGCATATCAAACGTTAGGGAACGGTTTAGACCCGAAAGAAATACAGTATCGTAAGTTGTAATTGCAAAAGCATTAATTAAATTGATGCGCCTTTAATTTTATAAAATAAAACGCCCATAAAATCAGTAGAAAACTGAATTTATGGGCGTTTTTTTGTCTAGCTATAAGACACTTCACTGAATATATTACACTGCAAGTTTTTCTAGAGAAGCTAATCGAACAAGTAGCTTGGCTGAGCAAGGCACTTACTTACGCTATTCTTATTATTTTGGTTCGTTATGCCAAATTAAAGCAACCGTACCTTCACCAGCATGAACGGCAATTGTCGAACTAATTTCTCCGACAACAATGTTTAAGTGAGGGTATTTTTCTTCAATCTTTTTCTTTACTTCTAAAGCTTTGTCTTCTACGTTTCCGTGCATAATTTGTACATCATTTATTTGATGCTTTTCCATCGCTTCTGTTAAAAGTTCAATTAGTCTGTTAACAGCTTTTTTCTCAGAACGCACTTTTTGGAAAAGGTCGAATTCACCAGTCGTTTTTATTGTGATAATTGGTTTGATTTGAAGAAGGTTTCCTAATAGAAACTGGGTTTTAGACATTCTTCCACCTTTATGGAATTGGTCTAAGCTTCCAAGGAGCACATATTTTTCAGAACGAAGTGCTTCCTCACGAAGTGTAGTAGCAATTTCTTTATAGTCAACGCCTTGTTCGGCTAATTGAATACCCTTATAAAGTAATGTTGTAATCGTATAAGACATTGAATTAGAATCGACAATTTCTCCATCTAACTCAGCCATTTCCATTCCTGCTCTCGAGCTTTCGATCGTGCCACTTAATTTTCCAGATACGTGCACAGCGATCACGTGGTCATATTCAGCTTTAAGTTTTTCGAAGAGTTCAGCAAATCTTCCTACAGCCGGTTGAGAGGTTTTTGGAACTTCTTTAGAACTATTAATTCTAGAGTATAACTCGTCCGTTGTTAAATCAATGCCATCCTCGAATGTTCGATCAGGAAAAATGATTGCTAATGGCATTACATAAACATCATCGTTCTCACGTAATTCTTTCGTTATATATGCAGTGCTGTCAGTTACCCAAGCAATTTTCTTTTTACTCATTCGGCTCAATTCCTTTTTTCTTAGATTTTTGCTAAAAGGTTGTTATTAATACACAACTTTTAACGGTTTTCGATCGTTATATATTGCCATTTTAATTTTATCTAATATGATAGCGATTGCATATATGATATGTGTCATATATTTTTTCGGAAAAATAAAGGGAAATGAGTAATAATGTAGAAATGTATGTAGTGGTACATATAAAAAGATGTTTTGATTAGCTTGTTTCGGGTATCTTATATATGTATGCAAGAAAGAGTTAGATTATAATTAATATTATTTGATATTGATTATAATGTTTGTTATTATGAAATTAATTAAGAAATAAGGAGTGTTTTTAAACATGGCAAACGAAAAATTAATTAACTCACTAAATTCTCAACTAGCAGATTGGAACGTGTTATTCACGAAACTCCACAACTATCACTGGTATGTAACTGGACCTGAATTTTTTACTTTACATGCAAAATTTGAAGAGTATTATACAGAAGCAGCCACTTATATCGATTCAATTGCAGAGCGCATCCTAACAATCGAAGGCAAGCCTCTTGCAACGCTAAAACAGTATTTAGAGGCTACATCAATTGAAGAAGCATCAAACAATGAAGATGCAAAACAAATGGTGGCAGTACTAGCTGCTGACTTCGAAAAAGTTATTGCAAACTGTAACGAAACAATTGAACTTGCTGAAGCTGATGGCGATGAGTCGACAGCGGACATGTTCATCGGAATTAAAACATCTTTAGAACAACATGTATGGATGTTAAAAGCATATTTAGGGTAATAAAGTTTTACTTTAAAAAACTGGTATCTCATGAGATGCCAGTTTTTTTGTTTATTATTGGGGGAGTGATACGTATGGGGGGCGGCGTATTAGTTCGCGCTCTTTTTGGTATTTCGCATTATGTATGTTATGCGCCAAAATGCGATTTCAATGCTCCAAAACCGAGTTTCAATGCCCGAAACAAAATTATGTTGTAAATAATGGGGGGACTGTGCAACAAGTGGATTCCTTTTATCGTTTTGGGGAAGCTAGAAGACCTCGAGTTACCTTTTAGTGTGTATGAAGCTTCGTTCGGTCACGCGAGGAGGTTTCGCGTGACCT
>SKOL01000592.1 GCA_007120055.1 Anaerobacillus sp. | reverse complement strand
TCAGAAGGTGCTGATGGTGGAGTAGATTTAATTATTTTTAATCGTCATCACAATGCTGAGATAGCCATTCAAATTAAGCATTATAAAAAAGGAAAACAAATTGATGTTAAATTGATAAGGGAACTTGACTCAGCAAAGAAAAACCATGGTTGTATATTAGCTGAAATGATAACAAGTTCCAGGTTTACTAATCCAGCACTCGTTGAAGCTGACAAAAGAAATATTGTATGTCGGGGTGATGAATGGATTAATAGCAAACTGTTACCTTGGAGGGTACAGCAAGTAAAGCAAAAGGGCTTAGCTTAAAAGGGGTAAGGAATCTACTCTTCTGTTGTTAATAAGAATTCATTTATATCGATTAGCTATTGAAACGGAGGTCTATTTAATGAGCTGGGTTATAGAAAATAACAGTGGAAACTTTGAAATTCTGAGTCAATTAACAGAAAAACAAAAGCACTCTCTTTTAATAGATTGTAACAAGCTCGATTCTTTATTAAAAGAATTTAATTTTGTAGAAGAAGTGAATGACACCTATAAAGAGTATTTAGAATGTCTAGGTGATAAGGATATTTCTACAAAAAAATTAGTAAGGTATATAAATAACTACTTAAGTTCGTATAAAGGTTTTATTGATCGGTGGGAGACATACCTTAAGAGGAATAAAGATGAAAGTTTTATTCAGTTTTTTAAAGAGGCTTTATCTGCGATATATGAAAAATACTTTGAATACCGCTTCCTTTATAATCTCAGAAATTATGCCCAACATAGCGGTACTCCAGTATCCAAAGTAAGTAATTCAATAACCGATGGCATAAGGGTTACATTAGAAAAAGGAAAATTTATTGATAATCATACAGGGATGCAACCTAAATTTAAAAAAGAGTTGGACACTATTTCTTTAGATGAGTTAGATGTGGATAACACAATAAAAGTAGTACATAAACAGCTGCTCGAGCTACATAATGTATTATGTAACAGAGAACTGAACTCGTTAAATGATGAATATTTAATTGCTAGTGTAAATGTATTAAATTTTTATCGGGAGTATAGTAAGAACCAAGGAGAGCTGGCATTAACGGATTTAGATATTGAGGAAATTAGAAAAATGAGCTTGGAACCTGGACAGATAACATTAAATCTATCAAAAATCCCTAGATTACTGGCTAAGACAATAATAAGCGGTGCTTACATAAAGTTTAAATTCAAAGGGCGAAACATTGGTCCATCCAATGGCTTTCCTATTGTGCATATACCAAAAACAGCATTAGAGATTTCTAAATTTCAAACAGGAAGAGAATATGTGAAAAGTAGAGGTATTACATGGATCAGAGTGGTTGAGTCGACTGGATTAAAGTATAGAGATGGTTATGATAGATATTTCTCTGTATATTTTCCGCAAGGGTTAACAATGAAAGAGTACGAAGAAAAGGCTGAAATGTTCAATGGTGAAATGGAAAAATTATTTAAATAAATTATCATTACAGCAACTGGTCATTAATAAAGGGAAAATTGCTATGAGACATTGTATCACCATGAGGAACTTTGAGCATAGTTAATTTTTAGGGAGGGTGAATTCAAATGTTTAAAAGTTTTATAAATGCAAATGTCACTCTAGAAAAACAAAATGGGGAGTACTATGAAGATATCGAGGCTTGTGTGCAAACAAAGCAAATATTTATTGATGATGCAACTATCCCAATAGAAGAAGGCGACATCATTATTAGAAAACTAGATAATGGATTAGTAGAAAGGTACATTGTACTTGATCGCGGTTTTTTTGAAGCTCAAGGAGGATTTCCTGCTCATTATCAAGTTGATGTAAAGAAAGAATCAAGAATAAAAGTAGAAAATGAAAACAGACCAATGGAAAGCGTAGTTTATAACTTAAATGGAGCAAACACCAGAGTGAACATAAATTCAACTGATAATTCACATAATGTTGTAAACATGGACTCTAGTAGATTATTTGAAGAGCTCAGGGCTGCCCTTAATGAAATCGAAAATAATGAAGAAAAAAGAGAGCTTAGAATGATGGTAAATGAAATGGAGTTAAATCAAGGAAGCCCTGAATTCAATAGCAGTTACACAAAATTTATAACCAATGCGGCCTCGCATATGACTTTAATTTCTCCGTTCATCCCAGCTTTAAGTCAAATGATCGCTGGTTAAAAGTAAATCTAATTTAAATGTCTAGGAGGTTCTTTGAAATGGAATTAAAATTGGGTGATTATATATTTGTACTAAATGAAGATCTTATTGAAGTTCATAAATATCATAAATCTGAACCTGTTAATTATATTCCAAGAATGGATAGAGGAAAAGACAAAATGTCTGATAGTGAATTTAGAAGATTAGTGTTCAATTATTATCAAAAGATAAAATAGATTTATTTAAAGGGGCTAATAATGGAAAGTAACTTAGAGGATAAAATTTATCATTTAATTGGCAGCAAGGCTGAAGGAGATTATTGGGATTTTAAACAAGAGTGGCATAAGGACACTGAAAGGTTGCTGCATGACATTCTATGTTTTGCAAATACAGTACATGATAGGGATTGCTATATAATTATTGGAGTTTCTGATGATGGAGAGCTTATTGGGCTTAGTGATGAAAACCGAGTTAAGCAAGTAGCAATACTAGATTTACTCTCCAACACAGTTTTTGCAGGTGATAATACTCCGGAGGTAAGTGTAGAGACCATTAGAATTGATGCTAAGGAAATTGATATCCTTACAATTTACAACTCATATAATGTACCTTTTTACTTAAAGAAAACGTGTAAAAAGCACAGAAATATAAGAGAAGGGTACATATACACGAGAATTGGTGATAAGAACACCCCGATTAGTCAAAATGCTAATATACAGCAGATTGAAATGTCATGGAAGAAAAGACTCGGATTAACCCAACCGCCATTGATACAGATAGTAAATAGATTACAGAACAAAGCTGAATGGGTTGAAAACAACGAAACACACTATAATATTTATAAACCAGAGTTTAAGCTTGTAGAAGAATATGACGACGATGAGTACGATAGAAGGTCAGGTGAGTTTTATGTCTATTCCCAGACAAATTCTAAGTTCATGTATAAAAACTTAAAAATTATGTGCAATGAAACTGTGTTAGAAGATTTTCAATTAGTGGTTTTAGATAGTGGAAGGTTTAAAACACCTATACCGCAACGGGGGTATGTTGGCCGTGATCAATGGGGACTCGAACATAAATATTCATACAGATATTATTTGAAGGATAGCATAGCTTATAAACTGCAGAAGTTCTTTTTTGATGACGAGGATATGGAAGAAGTGTTTGCAAAAAGACACCTTGATGAAGTAGTTTTATATTTTGAGAATGAAGAAGAAAAATTAACCTTTGAGTCTTATGTCGAGCGTAACCTTACAATTATAGAGTCTTATGCTGCCGAATCAGAACAAGTTCATTTTACGGTTGACACCGGTAATAAAAGGGAAGCCGAGGTAAACAAACATAGGCTATCAGTAGGCATAGCATTAAATAGAGCACTCCACGATTTTAAAGAGTCATATAAATGAAATGGTTTTAGAAGACTATATAATAGAAGATACTTGTTCCTAATAGCTCACTTCCTTAATTGGTGGTGGGCATTTTTATTTTGCTTATTTAATATGAAAATAGAAGTAATTCTACTTACAAGGCTCATCTCCATGCAGGGAGGTTGGCCATTTTTTGCGTTTTATGGGGTGAAATTCGCATTAAAAATGAAACGAGAAAATAGGGAAGAGAGGAGAAAGAATAACCGCGCTATATAATAGTAGAAACTCGGATTCTTTTAATCTATTTATAAAAATTTTTATCTATCCGTCTCCACGGCGTTGATACTTTGCAAGTCAGTCTCCCGCTTTGCAAGAAATGTTTTGGACACTCTTGAAACGGTACGTATGCTAAAAGAGAATGGTGTTAGATTGATCTTCGAGAAAGAAGACATTGACACTGAAAGCATGCAAAGTGAATTCATCTTAACGATGATGGCAGCTGTTGCCCAAGAAGAAAGCCACAGCATTTCACAAAATATAAAATGGTCTCATGCCAAACGATTAGAGAGAGGGCAGCCAAGATTTCATCGTATCTTAGGATATCGACTAGATAAAAACAAAAACTGGGTCGTGCATCAACAAGAAGCAGACATTGTGAGAGAAGCATTTAAACTATGTATCGAAGGGCATACGCCACCAGAGATTGCTAGAGTTTTTATACGAAAAGGCTACGAAACTATCAAGGGTAAAAAGGAGTGGTCGGGAACAGCGATAAGGGAATTAATAAAAAATGTTAATTATATTGGAGATGTTATTGGGCAGAAAACCTATAGTAAAGACCACATAAGTCACACATCCACAAAAAATAAAGGTGAGCGAGATATCTACTTAATTAGTGATCACCATGAACCGATTGTTGAAAGAGACATTTTCGATGCGGCTCAAGAAAAACTAAAGCAAAGAAGTAAACGAAATAAAGGGTACAAGAAGCATAGCTACCCATTATCTAGTCGAATCGTATGTGGGCAATGTGGGGGAAACTTGCAAAGGTTCATTTGCAGAGGTGTTGTGACTTGGAGATGCGGAAAGAGAATAAAGAGTAACGAACTTTGTACAATGGAAGGCATTAAAGAAGAAAATATTACTACAGCCTTGATAGCAGCAGTACGAGCAAAATATGAACCAGCTGAAAATGACGAAGACGGTGTTAAGAGAATCATCTTTAAGATGATGAAAGATTTAAACAATATCGAAGTTAAAGGAGATGCTGAATACAACGAGCTCCGAATCACACTCGAAAAAATCTTATTCGAAGAAAGTAATGCCATCCTAGAAGGGGATGGTGAGCGGATTGAAGATTTGAGATATAAAAGGGTTAAAACAGAGTTAGAAATAAAGGTAAAAGAAGAGTGGTGGAATTTCATTGAGGCGGATATTTCCTACAGAAAAAACGCACTTGAGAAGCTAGGAAATATTCCTTTGGCAAAATTATCATTTGATGAGTTAGTAGATGAATTAACAGATGTTGAATACTTGAGAGCATGGGTGATACGTGTAAAAGCACTATCACCTTTTCTATTTTCCTTCACATGGGTAACCGGGGAGGAGATTGAAGTCGAATTATAGGAAGGAGATGAAGGTTTTTGAGTGAAAAGAGATCACCAAAAGTTAGGGTAATACCGGCAAAGGTTAGAACAGGAAGAAATGAACCCAATGCTGGTGGGGTTAAAAAGCGAGTTGCAGCATATGCGCGAATTTCAACCAATGACCCTTCTCAAGCCGGAAGCTATGAATTACAGGTAGCACACTATACTGATTTTATAAACAGTAATGCAAATTGGGAAATGGTAAAAGTATACTGCGATGAAGGTATTTCTGGAACCTCAACGAACAAGAGGTTAGGATTTCAAAGTCTAATCAATGATTGTGTCGAAGGAAAAATTGATTACATTTTAACTAAATCCATTAGTCGCTTTGCAAGGAACACTCTAGACTGTTTGAAATATATCCGCGAGCTCAAGAATCTCGGAATTGGAATTTATTTTGAAAAGGAAAATATTGACACTTTAGATACGAAGAGTGAATTGTTCCTAACCATTTTATCTTCCATGGCTCAAGAAGAATCCCGCTCCATAAGTGAGAATACTCGCTGGGGAATAAAGAAGAGATTTCAACGAGGCATAGCGCATATTCCAACAACTTATTTCTTAGGCTACGATACGGATGAAAATGGAAACCTAGTCATTAACGAAAAAGAAGCAGAGATAATAAGGCGGATCTATTACGACTTCCTTAATGGAAAAGGAACAGTAACCATCGCCAAAGAATTAATGCGAGATGGGATACTAACTGCAAGAGGAAATAAAACATGGACCTCGGATTCTGTTTATAAAATATTAACAAACGAAAAATTTTGTGGCAATGCACTTTTACAAAAAACGGTAACAATAGATTATTTAACTCACAAACGGATCAGAAATGACGGAAGAGAGCAACAGTATTTCATTCGAAACCATCACCCTGCCATTATTCCAGAGGAAGACTGGGAGGCGGTCCAGCAGGAGATGAAAAGAAGGAGCGAAATGTTTAGAAACCCTGATGGGAATTATAGACAGGCTTATTCGAATAAATCATGCTTTTCAAACATTCTTTACTGCGAAGAGTGTGGCCACCCGATTGTTCGACGGCGGCTGACTTCAGAGAGGAACGGAGAGAAATTCCTTTATACCGCATGGCAATGCAGAACCAGGATTCATCCTAAAAAATACAATGTGAAATGTAAAGCAAAATTTGTTTGGGAATCTGCACTGGAGAGAGATTTCATGGCATTACTTCATGACTTAAAAGAAGAAAAAGAAGAACTGATTCAAGAAACTCATAAAGTAATTGAGGAATACGATCTTACTTCTGCAGAAAAAGCACGCAAATTGAACCTTGAGGCCCAAATCGAGCAAATTAATGAACGAGTTTCAGAACTAGCCGAACAAAGTAGATCTACTGTCGCAAGCGTCTATGAAGCCTCTATCAATCATTTATACTATGAACAAGAGTTACTTCAATCCGAATACGATGAACTGAGTAATAAGCAACAAGAAAGTAAGCATATGAAGCGACATTTAGAGACCTTACTTACCTTTCTATACGAACTTGATGAATCGGAATTTCAAGAGGATATATTCAGGCAGGTTATTCAGCGAGGCATCATTGACCAAGATCAGAAAGTCACACTGGAATTTAAATGTGGGATAACGAGAACGTTTGTAGCTCTACGAGAAAAATAAATTTCTAATAAAGACAAACCCCTTGAACTTTTATCGAGGATGAGTGATAGATAACATACCTTCAAAGCACCAAGAGATGAAGGAACATCACTATTCAAGATAAAAGGAAAGGGGTTTTTGCGTTTGTCGAAGGACATCCTAAAAAATCATGAGTGGAACGAGGTTCTGTGGAAGCCATTAACCCAAGAAAAGGCTAGTTTAATAGAGTCGGAACAAAAGGTGATCCGAGTGGCAGCTTATGCTAGGACAAGTAAAAAGATCAGTACACAATTGCAATCTTTAGAAACTCAAATCGATTATTTTACTCGTTTTGTTCAAACAAAGTCACAGTTTAAGTTGGTTTCTATTTATTACGATGAAGGTGTCTCTGGCACCAAAATGACAAATAGATTAGGTCTAAACCGCTTATTGCGACATTGTAGGGAAGGGAAAATTGATTATATTGTCACGAAAAGTATTTCTAGGTTTTCACGAAATGTAAAAGAGCTCATCGAAGTGGTGAAAGAGTTACAGGGACTTAACATAGGTTTATATTTTCAAAAAGAAAATCTCGACACTTCCAAAGGATATAACGAGTTTTTATTAGCGACGTATGCAGCACTTGCCCAAAATGAGGTGGAAACACTCTCTCATAATGTTAGTTGGGGTTATGAGAAAAAAGCGTTAAGAGGGTCTCCAAAATTTGAAAGGATTCTCGGTTATCATGTTACCTATCAACAAAAGAAAACCTATATCACCGTAGATGAAGAAGAAGCCCAAGCAGTAAAAAAAATCTATGAATTATTTCTTGAAGGTTCAACACTCAAGAAAATTGCTCACTATTTAATGCAACAAGGAGTTCTCACGTCTAAAGGGGGCACTATTTGGGACGGATCGGTAGTTAAGAAAATACTAACTAATGTGGCCTATACTGGAAATCGATTTGCATACTTTAAAACGACTACCCTTCTGGATAATGGGAAACCGAATGATGAACCGAGCTATTACATTGAGAATAGTCATCCAGCTATTATTGATCCAGCCACGTTTGAGGAAGTGCAAAAACGGTTTAAACCAGCAGAGCGGAAAAAGAAAAACAAAAAAGCAGAGTTCCGGCCGTTATCGGGGCGAGTTATGTGCGGATTATGCGGATGTAATTATCAGTTTTTATCTGATTATGCGACACCTTGTTGGCGTTGCAGAAAAACAAAGGCTGGTAGTAACCTCTGTGCTTCTTCCAAGATAAATGAATCGGAGCTTCTTGAAATGATGAAGCAAGCATTTTACGAACGTTTTCTTGAAAAAGGTACACTAAAAGACATCTTTCATCCAATGAAAAGATTCCATGAACAAGATTATTTTGAACAACGACGCTTACTGTATTTCAGCCACTTGCGCTTAGTACGAGAACAAGAAAAAACAGTAGAAGAAGAGGAATGGGCGGCCATCCATGATAGAAAGCATCAATTAGAAGAAGAGCTTTTCAACTTTGAAAACCATGTTAAAAACATGGAAAAAGACAGGCTGTACCGAGAAAAAGCAATTACATGGATGACAAGGCTCCAGTCTCTTGATGATTTCCATGAGCAGGCAACGATTGAATATCTCCGAGCATGGATAGTGAGCATGACGATATATTCCAAGGATACGTTTATTGTGTATTGGTTTGACCAAGAAGAAACAAAAATTGGAGAGGGCGAAACTCCTGAACCGCCCAAAACAATAAGAAAGCAAAATATAAAAGCTAATCCGGTACGACAAGCAACTGAGCAATCAGGGGAGGAGGAAGGTAACGTGATTGTAGAAACAAAAAGAAGAGAAACGAGTACAACATCAGAGGTTAGCTTAACGAAGCAGATTAAAAAAGAGAAAAAGAACATGAACAAAGTAGAGCAGTCCATTAGAACGAGACCAGAACAACCAACCCTTAGAACCGCTAGTTATTGTAGGGTTTCAACAGAACAGGATGCCCAACAAATCAGTCTGGAATCGCAAGTTGCGTATTATACGTATTTGATTTTAAAGAATCCTGAGATGAGCTTTGCTGGGATTTTTGCGGACAGAGGGTTATCAGGGACACAAACCAAAAATCGAACCGAGTTTAATCGTTTGATGCGAAAATGCAAGCAAGGAAAAATCGATCAAATCTTGACCAAATCCATATCCAGGTTTGCGAGGAATACGGTCGATGCACTCTCCTTTGTGAGAATGCTTAAAGCTCTAAACCCGCCCGTGTACGTGCATTTTGAACGCGAGAATATTAATACCGCTGACAAAGATAGCGATTTGATGTTAACAGTTCTCAGTAGTATGGCTCAAGAAGAAGCGGTCAACGTGGGAACCAGTAGTCAATGGGGGAAGCAGAAGTTAGCGGAAGTAGGGATCGTAAGGCCAAGCCGATTCCCGTATGGATACATTGCCGATGAACATAAGAATTGGTGTATCGAACCTAAACAAGCGGCTGTGGTGAAACGGATGTATGATTCCTATGCAGCAGGAAAAAGTATCGGACGCATAGCACGGGAATTAAGTGAAGATGGTATTGAAACAGCAAACGGAAATAAATATTGGCATTTAAACACAGTTGGGAAAATGTTAGCCTCACCAGTCTACAAAGGCTGCATCCTGTACCAACAGACCTACGTGAAAGATCTATTTACGAGAAAACAAGTGATTAATCAAGGAGAACTGCCACAATATTTTATTGAGGATCATCATCCAGCTATTATCCCACCTGAAGAGTGGGAGGCTGTTCAAAAAATTAGAGAATCAAAACAAACTAAATTTACGGTTAAAAGTGGGGAGATAAGTAAGCCACAAAACTTTCATCAGGTATTTCGATGCGGTGAGTGTGGTGGAGCAGTCAGTCATCGAATGCATTACGACCAACAAGATCCTAAGAAAAGAGCAAGGCATTACTGGAGATGTATCATAGCCGCTGGCAAAAATAACTCAACGACCTGCACAGCTCTAAGTTTTCGTGAGGAGTATTTGGAGCATAACTTTATGAGTGCTTTGCTGGACATAAAGGCAAATGAAGACTTCCCTTTATCAGTAGAGGCAGTAGCAGCCAAGGCAGACTTAACGAGTGAAGAGTTTGGTAATATTGAAGAAATCGAAGTGAAGATGGAACAGCTAAACCAAGAGCTTTATGAAGCTGTAGATGAGGAATTAAATCAAGCAGGTCAAGACACTAAAAAGGTTGAAGCATTAACCGAGCAGATTGTTCAATACAAACATCAACTAGATGCCTTTGAGGAACGGCAAGAACAAGCAACTAAATATCGAATTGAACTAGAATGGCTAATGAATGAATTAAAGGATATCACCGAATTCGATCCACTGAAGAACCGCATTGCCTTCCGAGCGGATATCTTTGAACGACTTGTTGAAAGTGGAACTATAAATCCTGATGGCCGGATCGTCTATAAACTTAGCACGGGAACTGAGTGGGAGAGCTATCTTGAAGACAAATTGTCGTATAAATTAAAGGTGAAACGACCGAGAAGAAAGAAAAGAAAATAGCTGAAAACTAGTAACCCACCGAGTTAGCAACTAGGTTTTAGATGGCTACTTGGTGGGTCATGCTAGGGGAGATACTATTTCTTATTTTTAAAAACTTGATTGAAGTACTCTTTCTGCTCATAATCTTTTTTGACTTTTAATTGATACTGTCTATCCTTTTCTAGTTTTGCTTGACGTTTTGTATCTTCTCGGTGTTTATCCAACTTCTTTTTTAAGTCATGGACTGTTGAAGTAATATATTCACACCATTCTCCTTCATGAGTCCATTCTACTTCTACATCCTGATATGGATGTTTCCGGGCATGTTTAACAGTTTCATTGTCCCAATCAATTTTTAGTTCATCATTGCTATAGACAGTAAAATCCTTATTGTCATGGTGAACATTAATGGTTACAGTCCATTCTGCCCATTCGGAAAACATTATGCTGACATCTTCTAATACAAGAGTTCTACTTTTAGCTAATGGAGCACCTTGCTCGTGTGCATCATCATTTTCGATGTTTAGATTGATAGCATCCCCATGTTTTATTAGGTCTAATAATGTAACAAGTTTAATTTTAGGCAAATCCTCTTTCTGTTTGTCCTTGTCATCCACCTTGGATTTTTTACTCTCTTCATTTAATTTTTTCACAACTGTCGTTCTCTTACGGAAAATATTAAACATGTAGTAACCCCCTCATTTTTTGTACAATAATAAAATATATTGCTCAAAAATAAGGAGTATTCTTTATTCTAGAGAACTTGTAGTATTTTTTGCCTATCCCATTCATAAGCATTATTTGAAGGGGGGACGGTAATTTGTTCTTTAAAATAAAGAAGAAAAAGGAGAAAAGTGCAAAGCAACGTATAGATGATATCCATCGAAAAATGAATG
The DNA here is from genome assembly GCA_007120055.1 of Anaerobacillus sp. Next base: position 4,033 of record SKOL01000592.1, on the reverse strand, counting down.
CAAAGAAGAATAAGAAAGATTTTGATAGTATCATGGAGTTTGCTAACTCTGTATTAGAGCAGACAAAGAAGTCAGAAAATGAAAATGGTCCTCTAAGCCAAGAGGTAGAACATCCACTAGTCGATGTCGTTAGATTAGTTGGAAGAAGAATTCAAACCGAATATTTAACTAATTTGCTATATAAAAAATATGAATCAGAATTACCTAGTTTATTTCCTGAAGAAGTTCTTTTTGATCGAAGGTCGTTGCTCGCACTGGATGGGAAAGAGTTTGAGGATGTAATCAAAGAGGTAAAGGAAGAAAAAACAGTTTTGTTAAGTCGTGATTTAGTATTACCATGGTCTTGGAAGACCTCGAGATTGGTTAATTGTATTGCTCGAATTGGTCAAGGGAGAGCAGATGAAGCTTGGCAACAAGATCATAATCATAGGGTAGACCTATGGTTACCAATGGGGATTTCATGGGTTTATGGTGGAAATCATTCTATATCCACTGGAATAATTCAAGGTAAAGGTAGCATTACACCAAAAGCTGTTTATGATATAAGTGCTGTGTATGATTATATATATTGTGATGGAGTTAATTATTATCGAAAAGAGGATGGTTTTAGTATTTCTAAGGTTAAAAATGCTGAAATTGCAGCTATCTTCGAAATAGGTCGTTTGATGAAGGAAAACTCAATAAGCTATTAGAGCAACCCATCAAGTTAGCGTATAAGAATTTATACTGCTACTTGGTGGGTTAATTTGTTTCCAACAGAACTTTTATCATGAATATATTTTTGTAACTTAGAGTAATGTTTTTATGTAAAATAGAACTTTAATGTTAAGATAATCATGATAGGTACAATAGTTTAGTGAGCGTGTCATAAATATGTATTGGGTATGTTTATACTTACATTACACTAAATTTTTGTTCGCATTCAACTATTATTAGAGGATAATGATACACACATATTGAATTTTATAAAAAAGATCGTGTGCTTAACACAAACAAAAAAATGCAAGTAAATAAAGCGGTTGTCTTTGATAGTGATACATAAATTAAAATCTATAAATAAGGAGGAGAGTAAATGTCCCGAGATAATGATTATCTAAGAAGTCTGCTTACTGAACTTCGAGGACTTCCAAATGAAACGGGGTGGGTAGAGTTTAAACACAATAATGCCCAACCAGATATGATTGGCGAGTATATCTCAGCACTTAGTAATACTGCTGCTTTAGAAGGGAAAAAAGATGCTTATTTAGTATGGGGTGTTGAAGATGACACACATAAAATCATCGGAACAACTTTTCGTCCTAGTGAAGCAAAAAAGGGGAATGAGGAGCTTGAGAGCTGGCTATTAAGACTTTTGTCGCCACGTATCATGTTCCGTTTCTTTGAACTTGAGACTGACCATGGATTAGTAGTAATACTGCAAATTGAAAGAGCGACTAATAAGCCAGTGCAGTTTTCTGGTCAAGAATTTATTCGCATTGGTTCGTATAAAAAGAACTTAAAAGAATATCCGGAAAAGGAACGTGAATTATGGCGTGTATTCGATAACACTCCGTATGAAGATTTAATTTCATTACAAAATGTCCCGGAGAGCAAGGTTCTTAGTTATTTAGATTATCCTACGTATTTTGAGTTGCAGGACATCCCCTTGCCAGAAAATCGAAAGTTAATTTTAGAACGTTTAATGGAAGATAAGATGATAATAAAAAATACTGCTGCCGGATATGATATTACAAACTTGGGGGCTATTTTGCTTGCAAAGGATCTATCTAAATTTCCTAATTTAAAACGGAAGTCAGTACGAGTTATTATTTACAAAGGAAAAGATAGAATTGAAACTGTTCGTGAACAGGAAGGTGGAAAGGGTTATGCCTCAGGATTTGAAGGGTTAATCGGATTCATTGACAACCTTTTACCTAGAAATGAAGTGATCGGCAAAGCACTCAGAAAAGAAGTACCGATGTACCCGGAACTCTCAGTACGTGAATTAGTGGCAAATGCAATTATTCATCAAGACTTAACTTTACGTGGAACGGGTCCAATGATTGAAATATTTACAGATAGAATGGAGATAACTAATCCAGGTATACCTCTTGTTAATACAGAACGGTTCTTAGATAGCCCTCCACGATCAAGAAACGAATCACTTGCTTCTTTTATGAGAAGAGTAGGGGTATGTGAGGAACGTGGAAGTGGTATAGATAAAGTTGTGTCTCAAACTGAATATTATCAATTGCCTGCTCCGGTTATTGAAGTTAGTGATGAACATACACGTGTTACTTTATATAGCTACAAGCCATTTAATGAAATGGAAAAAGAAGAGAAAGTACACGCCTGTTATTTACATGCCTGTTTAAAGTATGTTTCAAAGGATTACATGACAAACTCAAGTCTCAGGCAGCGATTTGGTTTAGATGATAAAGGGAGCTCAACTGCGTCAAGGATTATTAAAGATGCTGTAGATGCAAAAAAGGTTAAACCATTAGATCCAAATACCGCACCAAGATATATGAAGTATATTCCTTACTGGGCATAAAGCTATTGAATTGAACACATTTTATTATGTGTACGATCCAAACATATATCCCAGAAATATTAATTTGAAATTGGTGAATAATAATAAACAGAACCGTATAAGACATTTTTAACTTGCTGGTAACTTGCAGGATAGGTTCTGAAAAGGTCAACAAGCCAGAAGAAACGGCAGAAAAGGGTTCAATTTAACTTGCTGGTAACTTGCAGGTTAAGTTCAAAAAAGGCCAAAAAGCCGAAGAAATGGGCTGAAAAGGTCCAATTTAACTTGCTGGTAACTTGCAGAACAGTTTCAAAAGAGGTTAAAAAGCCATTGAGATAGCTAAAAGAAGGTCCGATTTAACTTGCTGGTAACTTGCAGATTAAGTTCAAAAAAGGCCAAAAGCCGAAGAAATGGGCTGAAAAGGTCCAATTTAACTTGCTGGTAACTTGCAGAGCAGTTTCAAAAGAGGTTAAAAAGCCAGTGAAATAGCTGAAAGAAGGTCCGATTTAACTTGCTGGTAACTTGCAGAGCTGGTTCAAAGAGATTAAAAAGCAAGAGTAAATAGCAGAAAAGAGTTCAATTTAACTTGCTGGTAACTTGCAGAACAGTTTCAAAGAGGTTAAAAAGCCAGAGGAAATAGCAGAAAGCAGGCCCAATTTAACATGCTGATAACTTGCAGAACAAAATTCAAAGTCGTTAAAGAGCGATTAGTCATAGGGGCGAAGCTATATTATCCTACTGCTATACTTTAGAATAAGTGAACATTTAAAGTGAACATTTAAATAGAAGAAACTCATCTCATAATAGCTCATTACCTTATTAAAAGGTGGTGAGCTTATTTTTTATGCTCATTTTCGTTTATCTAACAGCCATACTCTTCAAAAGTCCTGAATAGTTACTATGGTTAGATAAAAAATGCCCGTTTTTATCTAAATTTAGCGTTTTGAATTTTATCTAATTCTAAATCGAGTTTCCTTATCTAACTGGTATCAAGGGGTACAAAATGGGGTGTGCAAAAACGTTTCCAACAAGGGATTGTTCATATGCCAACCACGTTCTTTCTAGGATATGACACCACGGAGGACGGAGAGATCGTGATTGATGAAGAACAAGCAGAGGTAGTAAGACGGATTTTTCGAGAGTTTCTAGAGGGGAAAGGTTGCCCCACGATTGCTAAAGATTTAACGAAAGATCGGTTAAAGACAGGAAAAGGAAATACGAAATGGACTGGAGATGCTATTTATAAGATCCTCAAGCAAGAAAAATACCAAGGCCACTGTTTAGCACAGAAGACCGTTACGACTTGCTATTTATCGCACAAACGCGTTCGCAACCACGATATTCAACCACAATATTATGTGAAGAACACTCACCCTGCGATTATCAGTGAAGAAACCTTTGAAGCAGTTCAACAAGAAATGAAAAGGCGAAGTTTGATGATGCGGGACCCGGATCGGAAATACCGACAGAATTATAGTTCTACTGGCGTCTTTTCCAACCAGTATTTTTGCGGGGAATGTG
>SKOL01000221.1 GCA_007120055.1 Anaerobacillus sp. | reverse complement strand
TTTATTTCAAATATCTTACGTTTCAATTTTACTACAAAAAAAAGTTTCTATGGCTTGGTGAAAGTAAAATCTTCCATTTAAAAATGAAGCAACCCAACCAAGTTCAGTCAAACTTAGTGGGTTGCTTTATGTCTCTCTATACTTCTGCTTAGCCATCACTATCACCAATTATCAATTGCAGCCTTAAGTTCATAATCAACTACGTCAGGAATCGTTGAAGCACATCCAACTAACGTATAATAAAATTCTTGTAATGCTTTTTTATTTTTCTTTGCCTGCTCCACGTCAATATCGAATACTAAAAAGTAATGTGAATCTTTCAGCCTGCATACTGGTAAAAGCTCAAATAAAATAAATGGGTCGTAATGATAAGGGACAAAAATTTCAAATGAAGCAGATATTAAAATTGCTTCTTGATTCCATAACGGATGTATTTGCTTTTTTGTAATGTACCAACTCTCTGGCATTAGTTGGATATATGTCTTTCCTGAGTCCTTATGAACCTGGATTAACCCCAATTGTCTTGCTTGATCAAATTCAATCGATGTATTTGAAATAACTGTAATATCAACCCATTCTTCAGGCATTAGTTGATACTTCGAAATTTTCTCCAAAAACAGTGAAACTCGGCTTATCGTTTGCTCCTCATAAAATGTTTCTAATACAGTATTTATCGGTTCTTTTTTCCATTTGGTTAATTTTGAAATATTAAGCTCATACAGATTTTTTGTTTTTAATACCAATCCTGATACAACTAATGCATTTACAGCCTTCCAAATTGTATCTTTATCCATATACAATTCTTCTGTTAAAAGCCGAACATTACGATCATTTTTTCTCTGAGTTAATTTTACTGACTTCTCTCTTTCAAAGTAATGAAGTAATAAAATGCATTGCAAAAAAAAGCTATGTTGAGCTTCTTCCCCTTTTAATGGGAAGGTTTTTACAAACATCGACCTCGACCAGCGAACGAAACGATCGTTTAAATCTTCCGGAAGCTGCCCCTCAATCAATATGCCATAATCATTTAATAACTGTACTTGTTCATTATTAAAAGGCTTATTAATATGTGCAAATAAAAGTAAATCATATATTGTTCTTTCACCGATGGCTGGGATAATTCGTTGAAACTTTTTTGTATCTTGATAAAATTCTGCTATTTTATTAGCAATCCATTTCTTTGTAGAGCCTTTGAATGGTTCTATATTTAATTTGTTGAGTATTGTATTTAACTGTTCATCACTTAATTGTGAAAGGGCTTCGTTATGATTCAAAAAACTCCCCCCTATCCACTAATTCCTCGAATGTAAGAATTCTATATTGGAATCCAAAATTAATAAGCCTTCGTCTTCTTCTCGAATAATATCTTTCTTCATCCGTATTTAATGAAACTAGAGAGTATAAAACAGCTTCTTCTTTCCATTCTTCTGCGGGTAATAGCTTACCTAATCTAAGATACTCTTCTCTTTCAGACCCCTGTTGATGAGATAACGCAATCATTACTTCAACCATCTCGAATGGCATGTTTTCAATTAGTTTTGAAGGAGATATTAATTTATTAATTTTTCTTTTGTTAAATGCATCTATAAGATATTTCCGCTTTTCTTCATCTAACTGAGTAGACAATGTGTCTATTTCAAATAATTCACTGCATTTTGAAGTAACCTCAGTAAAAAAGGAAACAACAAGTAACCTCTTTGCCTTCTCCCTTTTTAGCAAAATAGATAGGGCCTCATATTTATTTGAATTTAATGTGTCTGGATTCACTGACTTTTTTCGGTCTCTTGCTACATATTCAAGCCATTCTTCTTGAGGCAAAGGAACTTTGACTTCTATACACCTCACCGGAACTTGGTGGCCTTGGTTTACTAGCGTTCGATACAATACCTCATACCACCTTGGTCCAATCCATGCTAAAACAAGATAACCCTCTCCATCAGACCTTGCAAGAGTTGAAGCTAAAGCTAGTTTATTTGTTGCCTGAATATCAGCTGTTCTTTGATGCGTTGGAGTAGGAAGGTTATGGGCATCATCATAAATTACAAATCCAAAACCCTCTAAATCATCTTCATGTCTAGCGAACGTTTCATATGTTCCTATTGTAATTGGTTTTAGTGTTGTATCTTCTTTACTAAAGATTGTGATGTTACTCTCGGCAAGGTCTGTTTTTTCGATTATTTCGTTCTTCCATTTTTCTGCCCTATATCTATCTTCAACAATAATGAGTGTAGAGGTTTTTAATGCCTCAATAATTTTCATTCCCACTATGATCTTCCCAGAGTTTGGCGGCATTATTATTGTTCCGCCTCCACCGGCTTGTTGATTATATGTTAAATATGAGTTAACAGCCTCAAGCTGGTAGTCCAGTAATTGATGCTGAATGCATTTGATATCTAATTCCTCGCCAACTTCATAAACGATATCCTTAGCAAATAATTCATGTTCGAATAGCAATTTCTTTATTTCTTTTCGGTACCTAACTTTAAACAATAAAGTCTTTGGGTCTGGGTATCCTACAATTTTACTTTGTATCCCCTCAATAGTTTTAATTTCATTTATTAGTTCTTCCGTTCTTGCCTTTAATAGCAAACTATCATCTTCCATTGAAAATTGTAATGCTCCAAAGTGATTCATATTCTTTTTGATAGCTGTCTTTAACCATTCAGATACTATATTTTGAGAATGTTGCTCTAAAAAACCAATAATATAGTCTGGTTCGATCCCTTTTGCCTTTGCCGTCCATAGGGCATAAGGAGTTAGAGCATATGTATGAACCTGCTCCGGCGTTTGGATTAAGTCTGCAAACTCTAATAATCGTTGTCCAACGTCCCCCTCTTTATCTAGCGTTTCCAAAACATAGATTTTCCTACTCTCTGGATGAATAACTAATGGCTTTTTGTACATTTCACCACCACCTTTTATAAAGAATTAATCATATGCAGCAACTCAAATAAAATATGGATAATCGAAACAATTAACTCTGCCGCTGATTGAATCAAGTAGATATGGAGCTCACCTAGTATAAAAACAAAATAAAATAAGAGAAATGTGAAGATGTAGAGTAGTATATCTTCTGTTAAACTTCCTGTTTTGTAAGTAAAAGGGGGCTTAGCATCGTCTGTGTTAAATGGGGCAAAAACAGGAATACTTCGGACTGAGAAAAAATCTCCCATTAAATGAAAGAAGTATCCTAATGCAATCCCTACAGTTAAGGGGGATGGATAAATTAAAAATATGAGTGAAACGAGCATCCAAGCAAATAAACTATGTGTAACTCCTCGATGTCCGTATCTATTTTTCACATAATTAGCAATGCCAAATGACCTTCTGCCAATGAAAGATTTTGGTTCATCAATATCAGGTAATAAACTCCCAAAGCTTATCCCAATAACATAAGCAATATGGAATGGATAACTAAATATAATTGAAAGTCCTGCACCAAGTGTTAACGAGCTTACGATGTGTGTTTTATACCGCAATTTTACCAAGCTCCCATACAATTTTATTTAATGGATATGCTTGGAAATATATTGTTATTACTTTTAGACTATATATAGTGTTGAATATATTGCTAAGTTCCCTTTTCCATAATCATTCTTCTTAGCTTGATAAAGAAACTCATGCGAATGATAACTCATTAAACGAAAAAAATGGCCCACCCCACTAAATGGAGATGATCCTGATTAGTCATATTTCTTTTATATTAAAATGCACACAGCAATCACAAAGCAACTCACACCCCAAAAGGAACATGAGTTGTTTGATAGATTAGTAGATTGTTAGATAACACTTATTCCTGCGCTCCTTTTACTTGATACGCATACTCCCTAATGTTCGGTGCCCTCTTTTGCAAGAAGCGTTCAAATGTGCCTTCTTTGAACAATGGCATAACCACTCGATCGACAAGCTTTGTTTTCCCCATTTGTACCCTTTCCTGCATAAATGCTAACATCTCTTTCACCGTCCTTGGTTGATGACAGTACTCGATGAGTGCAGCCACTTCTGGCCCTCGTAGAAATGCTTCGTGTTTTTCTTTAACCTTTGCCCATCGCTGTTTTTCACATTGTTCCTGAAAAGTGGAATACACCTCGTCGGTGGTCCATTCCAATCCAAAACGCAAATGATACACAATGCTTCCGTCTTTATATACAGCTGCATGTTTCAAAACGTCTGAGTAGATCTCACTTGGAAAAGCCTTTGATTCACTTTTTATATAAACCTTCAAGTTTTTCATAAAGCGCTTGAGTGCCTTTCTTTCCTCTTCCGCTCTCTCTTTCCGATCTCTGAAAGCCGTAAGCTTCTCATACATGGCACACAGCTTTTCGGTCATTTGGTCAACTCGTGCTGTATCTCTTCCTTGACCATGAAGGCTTTCATCTACCACTTCGTAAAGTTCTTGGTTTAATACTTTCACTTCTTGTTCCAGTTGCTCTTCTTCGACTTTTTCTTCTGGAGTTAAATCCATCTGTTCAATCGCCTGCTCCGCCTTCTGATAGAAGG
>SKOL01000157.1 GCA_007120055.1 Anaerobacillus sp. | reverse complement strand
TAAATGTACCGAGTATTAACAGTGTGATCACAACAATAGTTCGATATGTTTTCTAAACTTAATGAATTTCATAAGGCTGATTCAGCGTTACAATGATACTGCATCTAGTTAAGTTGAACCGCTAGATTGTGGAGTAACTCTTATATTACGTAGCAGAAAAAAGTGAAGTAACTGAAAGGGTATGAATTAATGAAGAACAATAAAGAAAATTGTCCGCTTTGCAATGCTGACTTACAAGGAGAATCTATACCGAAAGAACATCAAGATTCTTATAATGCTACACACTTTACTCGAAAAATTGGAATTTCAGATATTGAGAGAGACCGAATTGTGAAATGGAAATGTCCTGATTGTAAAGGGGAATGGGCTATAAAGTAGGGAATATACATTAGATGACTACTGCGCGGTAGACTTTTACTGTGCAGCGAATGATTTTCTATAAATGAATTTTTGAGGAAGAATGAAGCTAATCGAAGCAAGTTTTTTAAAGAAGAAAAGACTAACAAATCGGTTGCAATTTGCTAGTCAAATTAAGCTACATTTTCTAATGTTTGCGATAGGTAACGGAATCCGTGTTTTTAGCCTTCGTTATTTTGCCATTTAGTAAAAGCTTCGACTACACTAGCATCAAACTGTTTACCAGATTCACTTTTAATAATTTGGTTTGCTTTCTCTTTAGGCATTCCTTTACGATATGGACGGTCTGATGTCATAGCATCAAATGTATCGGCAACACATGTGATCCTTGCTAGTTTGTCAATCTCTTCCCCTTTTAATTTATCAGGATACCCTTTACCATCCCATCGTTCATGATGGGATCTTACAATAGGACGTATATGTTGCAAACTAGTTATATTTGCAATGATTTCATCGCCATACACAGGGTGCTGTTTAATTTTTGTAAATTCCTCATCTGTTAAACCGCCTGCTTTATTAAGAATGTGATCAGGAACTCCCACTTTACCAATATCATGCAATGTAGCACCTAACTTTAAGTCCTCTTTTTCTTCTTCACTTAAGTCCATAAACTTTGCAATATTTAATGCATATTCTGTCACACGTTCAGAGTGACCTGCTGTGTACTCATCACTTTTTTCTAATGCAGTACTTATCATTTTAATCGTTTGAATTAAAAGATTATCATTTTCTTTCAATACTTTTTTTAGTGCTTGAATAATTTTTTTAGTTTCATAATCCTTCTCTTTTGGAAATGGTGCTTTTAAGTTACCTTTTGCAATTTTATTAGCTTGTTCAGTCATAAGTGTAATCGGTAATGAAATTTTTCGAGTTGTCCATAATCCTAAAACCAATACAATAATCATTGTAAGAGCTGTGATCCATATAAAAACATTTTGTAATTGTTGCTGAGAAGCATACAATTCTTCTTGGTCATAGGAGATTCCAACAAGCATTTCATTTACTAAATAAGTAGAAACAAGTACCCTCTTAGATCCAGTTAATGTTTTATATTCAGTAATGTAAATGTCTTTCTCATTTAATACGTTATAGCCTTCCTGGATAATATTATCCACTACAATTTCAGAAACGTTTGCACCTATCCATTCCTCTCTACCGTGGGCAATAATATTTCCGAAATCATCTACGAGAAAAGCGTGTCCAGTTTTACCTAAATCGGCACTCAGTATAGTTGGGTTGAAAAAATTTTTTTCTATATCAAATGTTCCTTTGATTATCCCACTGATTTGGCTTTTGAAGTAGATTGGGGTATAAATTGAAATATATTGTTTTTGGTAGTCTGGGTTTATTTGGATATTTGATAAAATTGTTTGTTCCGATTTTAAAGCACGATCAAATTGTTGCTGATCGATTTCTGTTTCTAATACTAAATCGGTTCTATCGGGGATTTGTAAAAGCAAATTACGATCGCTATCGAATACAGTTATCTGATCAAAAATAGTAGTGATCTCAAAGATCGTGTTGATTTCTTCAAACACAGTGTCATCATCTAAAGGTATGAGTGAAAGATGGTTACTTAAATTTTCCAATAAGTTAATAGCTTCATTTAAATCTTCTACAGAATCTTGCTTTATCAATTGTAGTTGAGCTTCTAAAGAATTATGAGCATCCCTCGTCATAGAAGGGAAAATATTAAAATATAGTAAAAGCCAAAAAATAAGTAAGATGAATGTAGCAGCAAAAAATAATACTAAACTGTTTCTAATAAATGAAAGGTTTTTTTTGTAAATATTCTTAACCAATTAAATCAAATCTTTCTAAAGGTTTTTTACTTCCATTATAATTCTACATAATTTTAAATGTTAATCAAACTAATCAGGGAATTACTTTGGTAAAGTAAATTATACTACTGGCAAATTGATAATAAAATGTTGATATTTTGCCGAAAACAGAAAATAGTCCTCAATTTAGTGGAATTTTGTATAATTAGGTCTTATATTGTTAGGTTTGGTCCATTTATTCGTAACCATCCTTTACGTTGCTCGTAATCGTGTACAATGGAACGAACAAACTAAAAACGCTAATATATCAGCAGCTATGGAAACAACAAAAAATATTAATTGCAGCAGTGTATAGAATAGTGCTTTATACAACGAGTCAGGTAAATTTAAAGTAATTATAGGTTATTTAAAATAGATACCAAATTATCAAAAAAGGGTTTTACAATAAAGTCTTTAGCTCCTTTTTGGATTGCCTCTATGATTACTGCTTGTTGACCAATAGCCGAACACATTACAACCTTTGCATTGGGATCTATTTGCATGATTCCTTCTAAAGCAACTAAACCATTAGTATTTGGCATTGTAATGTCTAATAATACAATATCAGGAAAAGTTTCTCTATACTTCATAATTGCTTCTTCACCATCTTGAGCCTCAGCAATAATTATAAACCCATGCCCACTAATTTTATTATTAAGTAAAGATCTCATGAACAATGAATCATCAGCGATAAGAACTTTCTTCATAACAGCACCCACTCTACATTTTCCGAAACCATTATGCATACTTACTATATGTATGTAATTATTATAATTCCCAAAGCTGTGTGGAGTTAAACCAATATATACTAAGAGTATCATGTTCTTTTTAATTGTTTCATTTTATCGTATTGATTTAAAATAAAATCTAATTCTTGGCTACATTTGATAGTATCAAGGTGGCTAAGGCCTTTTAATTTAGCTGTTGAAATCATACTAATACGTAAGGAATTAATTTTGTTTTCAAATTCTATTCTTATTTCTTTATTTTTCAAAGTACTATCTCCCCATATAAAATTAATAAACACAAAAACAATTTTATTATAGGACTTAGTATCTGTTAACAGTTACGACAAAAGCTATCAAATCTGGACAAAAATAAAGATATGAAAAGGTAAATAGTAATATAATTGTGCAAAATTTAGTAAAAAACATAAAATGTATATTGTTATCCAAAAATGTAGTATTATAGACCTAGGAAAATAATTTTCTTAAACTGAAAAAGGCAAAATCATGGAAACGTGATGACGCAAAACTAAAGGGGCTAATGTGATGTACACGATGCCAGCCAGTTACCGTTGCAAAAAGGACAAATCCCAATTAAAACGGTGATTTGTCTTTTTTTAATAAAGTAAGTGAGGTAAGTTGATATGAATATTAAAGATCTTTTTTCAAAAGGAAAAGGGAAAAGAAAAATTAAATAAAAATCAGAATAATGGTTTGCTATTTATAAGCGATTATAAGTTACATAAAACTCTTTTTGAAAATCACCCAGATGCGATGATGATATTTGACAGCAACTGTAAAGTTATTTCGATAAATCAAAGGTTTAAATCACTATTAAATTTTTCTCAAAAAAAACTAGTAGGTAAGGAAATTTTTATCCTTTTTCAGAAAGAAACGCAACTAGCAAACTTTCATATACAAAAAGCTCTCCAAGGGCGGACAACAAACTTTGATATAAAACTAGTAGACCAAATCGGGAATGAAATGTTATGCAATATCACTTTCTTGCCTATGATAAACAACAAAAATGTTCTTGGAATTCATACAATTATTAAAGACTTAACTGAACAACAAAAAACAGAAAAAAAACTTAGTAAAATACAAAAAAATTTGCATGAGCTAGAACGGATAGCCAATGTAGGTAGCTGGGAATATGATATTAATTCAAATATCGCAGTTTTGTCTGAGCAAGTATATTCAATTTATAATATTGACAAATTTGATTTTACCCCTTCTTTTAAAAATCTTTTGGATATCGTCCACCCTGAGGACAGACCAAAAGTTGAGCGTTTAGCAAAGAAGGCTATAAAGTTTGGGACTAAATATGAAGTCGAGTACTGTATTGAAGATAAAAATGGAGAAGAGCGATTTATTTTACAAAAAGCTGATGTTAGTTATGATGAATGTGGAAATATCCTTCGTTTAGTTGGGACAGTTCAAGATATTACATCATCAAAAAAATTAATAAAGGAATTAAATGAAAGAGATGGACACTTACGAATTATTTCAAATAACTTAGGTGTAGGCATGTGGTCTTT
>SKOL01000645.1 GCA_007120055.1 Anaerobacillus sp. | reverse complement strand
TTTGCAAAAAATTCCTAACTTATATTTCGTCTTTTAAATGAAGATCTTTGCTGCACAGTATCGGTCTACTACGCAACAAACACAAAATATCTATCAAAAGAATAAATATTTCTTGACTACAGGTTAGCTTATGACTAAAACTATAATACACCAGAATATATATATAAGCCGATTGTTCTCTATAACCAAACGAATACTGTTTTTGTTTAATCGTTGGTTTTCTCCATTTATTACTTCATCTACTGTCAATTCTTTTTCTGGAGTAGAAAAATAGTTAAATAACACCCCAGCAAGACTAAACTCAATTTATTCAACATAAACTGGAACATCTGTCATTCCACTATGAGTACGATATAGCATCTCACAGAAAAATAACCCCTGTAGACAGGAGTTATTTAAGTTCAAAGGTACTTTCTAGTTCTTTAAACATCGCATTTTTCATATGTGCTTCATAAAACATATAGTTATTTTTACCACGATTTTTAACATGATACATAGCCGTATCTGCATTTTTCATTATGGTTTCTATATCCTTTCCATCATTAGGGTATAGGCTAATTCCGATACTTAAACCACTAGCTAGTTCATGCCCCTCTAACAAAATTGGTATAGACAAATCTTGTAGGATTTTTTCGGCAACCTTTTTGGCACCATCTGTAGTAGCATTAGTCAAGATAACAGTGAATTCATCGCCCCCTATACGGGCAACAACATCACTCTGTCTAATACAGTTTTGTAACCTCTCTGCAATTCTTTGAAGATAAATATCGCCTTTATCATGACCTAATGTATCGTTAATTAACTTGAAACCATCCATATCAATATACATTACTGCAATTTGCTGTTGTTCATGTTTAGCCAAGTCAAAGTTCTTTTGTAGTAACCTTTTAAAATACCTTCGATTAGGAAGTCCAGTCAAAGCATCATGATAGGATAAGTGTTCAAACTTTTTCTTTTCAATTTTACGTTCCGTAAAATCATGAAAGACCACAAGAGCCCCGATTTCTTCACTATCAAGTGTTGTCATTTGTTTTCCGTTAACAAGGATATTTCTTAACTCCCCATTTTCTTTCTTTACACTTATCTCCTCGTTCATAATTTCTTGTCCATGTAACACTTTATACAATGGGACTTCCTCCGCTTTTAGTGGAGTTTTCCCATCTTCTCTATAGAGTCCATAATAATCCCCCCATTGTTCAGGAGGGATATTTTTTTGTGGTAAACCTAAAATCTCTTGTGCCCTTTCGTTAAAAAATGTAAAGTTACTATTCATATCACAAGCAGCCACACCATCACTCATGTTTTCTAAAATAGTTTTCAGTGTTGCGTGCTTAATCGTAAATTCTTTAACAGTTTTCTCTAGTTTTTTCTGTTTGTTCCACATTACGTAATAAAATGGTGCAAGGAGTAACAATATTACGGTTAATTGCAAAACACTATTCCATAATTGACTTCCTTCGGTAAGAATATAAACATCAAAAGAATAGCCTATTATTAACAACAATACTACAAACAGAGAAATTCCAAGTATTTGCTTGAAGAACTCCCATTTTAACTTTTTGATTAGATACATAGAAAAATCCTCTCTAAGTCATTTGACGTTCTTGAATATATGTGAGGAATTTTTGATTTGGAATTGGTGCACTGAATAAAAATCCTTGTCCCTCTTCACATTCATGTTCTTTCAAAAATTGATAATGCTCTTTATTTTCTATCCCCTCGGCTAAGACCTTTAAGCCTAATTTTTGTGATAAATGTATAATGGTTTTTAGTATCTCCTTGGCTTTTGAATCAGTATCCATATCTTGAAGGAACGATTTATCAATTTTTACAATGTCAATTGGTAAATCCTTAAGATAGTTCAATGAGGAAAATCCAGTTCCAAAGTCATCAAGTGCAACTTTTAACCCCATGTTTCGTAATTGTACTATTTTTCGTATAGCCTCGTTTGCTTTTTGTAAAACCACCGTTTCGGTTATTTCTAAGATTAAACTCCGTGGATCTATTCCAGTTTCTGTTAAAACATCAGTAACGCTTTTGACAAAATCATCCTCATAAAACTGCTGTGGAGATACATTAACTGATATAGAATGTAATGATATCCCATCTCTCATCCATCTAACTTGCTGTTTACACGCTTCACGTAATACCCATTTTCCAATTGGGATTATCAATCCTGTATCTTCAGCAATCGGAATAAAGTCAGTAGGGGATACAAGACCTAAATCTGAACTGTTCCAACGAATTAACGCTTCTGACCCAATTAAATCCCCTGTTTTAAGGTCGATTTGAGGTTGATAATATAATACAAACTCTTCATTTTTTACAGCCATGTGCAATTTTTCTTCTAATTGCATTTGTTTGTTTATTGCATTACTCATGCTATCAGAATAAACTTGATAATGACTTGTTTCATTCTTTTTGCAATAACGTAGAGCAACATTCGCATATTTATATAATGCTTCAAATGAAGGTCCGTGTTCTGGATAAAAACTAATTCCAATGCTTATACCTATATGCAAATGATGGTGCCCCAAAGAAAATGGCTTTTCAAATATTTGAATCAATTGATGAACAGTATCCATAACTTCTTTTTGAGTGGTATCAGTAATTATCATTGCGAATTCATCTCCACTTATTCGATAGACTTTTTGGTGGGAACTTGTTAATCTATTTGCAATCATTTTTAGCAAATCATCACCAAATTCAATCCCCAATGTGTCGTTAATGTACTTAAAACGGTTCACATCAATATACAATAAAGCAGTAAAGAGATCCTTTTTCTTTGCCTTTTCTAATACTTCTATAAAATCTTCTTTAAACGCAGTTTGGTTCGGCAGATTCGTTAATGTATCATAGTAAGCCAATTGATAGACTTTCATTTCGGCTTTTCTTTGCTGTGAAATATCCTGGAGCATCGCTATAGCCCCATCAAATTCACCTTTCTTGTTATAAGTTGGACCTATTGTAAGTCTGACATCAATCAAACTTCCATCCTTTTTCCGGCGTTTAACCTCTTTATTGATGACCACTTTTCCTCCTTGAAGAATCTCACGATACCACTCCTGTTGTTCCGACATCTCTCCGTATAATAGAGGATATGGTCTGCCCAATACTTCTGACTTCTCCCAACCAAAAATCTCTTCCGCTTTATCATTCCATAGTTTCACATTACTTTCCTTATCTAAAGCGACAATCGCCACAGGTGAAAACTGAATCAGTGTGTTCAAAAATTCATTCGTTTCTCTTAAATTTTGTTCTGCCTTTTTTTGTACTGTCATATCACGCGCTACATAAACATAGCGATGAATTTCACCATTATTCTCGATGATTGGTGTTCCTATTCCTTCAAGAAATAACCACCCACCATGTTGAAGTTTTAAGCGAAATGAAACTTGTTCCTTTTCATTGTTCTGTACTAATTTACCAAAGGCATGCTTTACTTCAGATAGATCGTCAGGATGAACATAATTAAATGCCACATTACCAATTAGTTGAACAGCAGAATACCCTAAATATTTTTCATGAGATGGAGATGCATATTCATACATACCATTACTATCGAGGATGCCCACAAAATCAGATACATTTTCCGTCATAAGACGATACTGCAATTGACTTAGGTATAGTTTTTCGTCTACTTTTTTTCGTTCTATTGGGACGGAAGCCAAATGTGCAAATGCTTCAAGGAGGTTTATTTCGCTAGATTCGGGGTTTCTTGGTTCACGGTAATATAATGCAAAGGTTCCTAATAACTTTTCATCTGATGATAATATTGGTTTTGACCAACATGCCCTTAATCCATAAGGTAAGATTAACGAACGGGCATCTTCCCATAACAGGTCAGATTCAATGTTTTTTACAATCACCATTTCTTTCCGATAAGCGGCAGTCCCACAAGACCCCGCAATTGGACCGACTTTAATTCCATCTATGGCTTTAATGTAATCAGCCTCAAGGCTTGGACCAACACAATCTCCCAATGTATTACTTTCTTCATCAAAAATAAGAATAGAACTTAGTGCACCAGGAATAACGTCTTCAATTGCATGACATATTTTCTTTAATATACTAGGAAGTGATTTCCCTGCTGCGACCATTTTAAGAATTTCATTCTGTGTTTTCAATAGTGAAACTGCCTGTGTGTTTTTATTCAATGTTATAACCTCTCTCCAAAAAAATAAAAACACACCCCGTTTTTATTAGGATGTGTCCCTAATAACGGCACCTGGCTGGCATAGCATTTGCTTTAGCCCCTATAGTTTTGCGTCCTCCCATTTCTGAAAGTTTGCCCTGATCGTTTTCGATTTTCTCACTGTACAAAAGTCCTATAAAATGATAACACAAAATACGTATTTTTTCACATACATCCTTTTCCTTAAATTCCATTTTACGCGTAACCATATAAACAAGGTTGTGTCTCAATAACAGATAATTGATGATGTGAGCAACTAACAAATTCTCTAAAAAACAAACGATCACCTTATATAGTAGCCACTCCGTGTTAGCCTA
>SKOL01000436.1 GCA_007120055.1 Anaerobacillus sp. | reverse complement strand
AGGTGAGGTTTTCAATGATTTCTTCTAACGACATACCGGTTGACAGATAGTACTCTCCCGCTCTAATTTGTGTTTCTAGTCCAGCGTCACTTAAATAGTTTTCGAATTGCTGCCTATCATCAATCAACCCTTCTTCTTCAAGCATTATGCCAACAGCCCCGCTACTAGTACCTGGTTCAACCACAAATAAAACTTCTTTAATGCTTTCGTCTTCAACTACTTCTTCTTGACGGCCATCTTCGTCGTTTTTTTCAACTTCTTCCTTTTCGACTTCGTTCATATTTAATAGCTCTTCATATTCAAGTTTATCCACTGCCACCAAATTATGCGATTTTAAGTATTGCTCAATATCCTCTTCTGAAACTTCACCAATTACGTTATCTGGCTGATCTTTTATGACGGTGAAATTGTTCGTAAAATAAAAATTGTATGCAAAGATTAAGGTAGTTAGCATGATCCCAGCTGCAATACCTTGTAACATTTTTTTGGTCATCTGTAATCTCCCTTCATAAAGAATAACGAGCTTTAAGCTTCACTTAAAAGTTGATCTATTTGTTCACGACTTAAATTGGTTAAGCCTTCAATTTCATCAAGTGAATAGCCTTCTTCGTACAGAGATAAAACTTTATCTCTGTCGATTGTTTGTGAAGATGAAGTTTGATCAACTGTAAAGTAGCGCTCATCTTGTCCAATTAAAATTTCTTCTTCAAGTACTTTAACTTTCTTTTTTAATTGGTAAATTTCTTGCATTAGTGTAATTGAAAAATTTTCTATTTGCTTTTCAACTTCTTTATTTCGATCTTTTTTAAAAAAAGAAATAATGAATAAAATAATCGCTAAAGAAAATAAAGTAATAATTGTGTATTCCATTACATTCCCTCCTCGTACAATCTATTCTTTTATATCATAACTACATAAAATAACAACCTTACTTTGAAATATGGAACAATTTACATGATGATGGCTGAAAAAGTTGTCGGAGTGAGTACATTAAAAAAGTTCTTTTTGTCGTTTCTTCGCTATCTGAGGTATTATTTTCTCGTATAACGATAAAATTAAGCGAGTTTTAAAAAATTTTGCCTGTTTAGTTGGTACGTAGTATAGGATAGACAATTTTCAACAAAATAGGCTTCTTGTTGGCTTTTTATAACAATTGTAAGATGTTATTATAAACTGAAAAAAGATTCATATAAAATATTTACACCGCATATTATTATAGCTTAATCGTCAATACGACGACAATGTGCAGAAAGGCCGAAAAAAGTTGAAGTCATTGAAAGAAACGAAAGTTGATAAATGCGTGCTAATGACGCAATCACCATATATACTTTATTGCTATTGGGAGATTTCTAATAGGAAAAAGAGCTTATTAGAACAGCACTTAAATGGAAAATGGAATAACCTTCAGAAAGTTTTAAGACTATATGACATTACGGCGATACATTTCAATGGACATAACGCTCATCGCTATGTTGATTATCCCTTATTTGAACATTGTCATGAATATTTCTTGAAGGAAGTAACCCCTCATCGAACTTACTGTGTAGATGTTGGTGTTGAAACGAAGAGTGGAGTTTTTTTTTCAATTGTTAGATCTAATTCAGCTGCAACTCCAAAGTCATTGCAAGCAGAAGTAGCGTCCGAGAACCACTCTTATTCAAAATGGATTGAAGGAGAACAAAAAGCACCACAATGGCTGGAAGGTTATAGCAGTTACACTTATTATGAAAAATAAAATAGAAGGGGGCATATTTACATGAATAGCGGTTATTTTTCATTAATATTACATGCCCATTTGCCTTATGTTAGACACAAAGACGCTGAAAGAATAGAAGAGCGTTGGCTTTTTGAAGCAATATCAGAAACTTATATACCTTTATTATGGAATTTAGAGAAACAAAGAAAAGAAAAAATGTTTACTATCTCATTTTCGGCACCGTTGTTAGAAATGTTAGCTGATCCATTAATGCAAAGGAGGTATTTGCTCTACCTAGAAAAAGTTGAGTCCTTACTTAAAAAAGAAAACAACCACGTTAAAACTAACGAAGAAAAGTTATTAGTAGACTTTTATACGAAACGATTTAAACAACTAAAGCATACCTTTTTATTATGGGATCAAAATCTTTTAAAAGGATTTCGTCACTTCAACGAAGTAGGGAAGATTGAATGCATTTGTAGCTCTGCAACTCACGCTTTTTTTCCGTACTTAATGACAAAGGAAGCAGTAAGAGCACAAGCAATTCATGGAATTCAAATATTTAAGAAGCATTTTGGTTATAAACCAAGGGGGTTTTGGTTACCTGAGTGCGCATTTTCTCCTGGGATAGACCGAATTTTATTTGAAGAAGGGGTTCGCTATACGTTTGTTGATGAACATGCATTAAGATTAGCAGACCCTTCACTAGGTGAGCGATCTCGTAATCCTATCTATTCTCCACATGGATTAATATTATTTCCACGTAATAGTGAGCTGTCGAATAAAGTATGGAGTTCGATAGATGGCTACCCTGGAGATGTAGACTATCGCGAATTTTATCGAGACATTGCCTATGAAAGAGAGTGGGAATATGTAAAGCCGTTTATGCATTCTAAAGGATTTCGTATAGACACAGGTTTAAAATACTACCGTGTAACAGGGAAAATAGAAGAAAAGCATTTTTATAACCGAAAAAATGCTTTAAAAAAAGTAAAGCAACATAGTGAACATTTTATTGCGATGATTAAAAGTGAGCTCGGAAAACATAAAGATCAATGTTTCCCACCTTATATGGTGGTTACTCCTTTCGATGCTGAGTTATTTGGGCACTGGTGGTTTGAAGGACCAGAATGGTTAACGCAAGTAATAGAAACTGGAAGTGAAAAGTTTAGTTTTGTTACACCAGAACAATTTATAGAACATCATTATAAAGACCTAAAAACGGTCAATGTTTCATTTAATACTTGGGGGAGGAATGGCTACGGGGAAGTTTGGTTAAATGAGAAAAATAGCTGGCTGTACCGTGACCTTCACCAAACAGAAACGGAACTAATTCAGTGTGTCACTAAATACAAAGATAAAAGTATTGAAGTAAATCGGTGTTTAAAGCAAATGGCTCGGGAATGGATGTTGGCTTCTAGTAGTGACTGGTCGTTTATGATTGACGCAGAAACTACATCAAAATATGCAGTAAATCGTATTAAAGAACATTTATCACGCTTTGAGAAGTTGAAGTTACTACTTTTAAACGAACAATTAAGCGATGATATGTTAACACAATTTGAGGATGAATATCCGTTTCTAAAAGAAATCCAATTAGAAGTTTTTATATCGAAAAACGATCTAATTAGTTCGAAATTTCAAAGGCATCCCCAATTAAAAGAAAATAAAAAAACAATTTTAATGTTGGCTTGGGAATACCCACCATTAATCGTTGGTGGGCTTTCACGACATGTTTACGACTTATCCAGGACACTTGTCAATCAAGGTCACGAAGTACATGTGATTACAACAGCAGCAAAAGAAAGTAGAAATTACGAAGTACTAGAAGGAGTCCATGTTCATCGCGTCCAAAGTCTACAACCGTATGCTGATGAATTTTACCATTGGGTAGGCAGTTTAAATGTAACTTTTAGTGATTATGTTGTAAAGTTGGCAGATGTAATTAAGTTTGACATCATTCATGCTCATGATTGGCTCGTTTGTGTCGCAGCTAAGTCAATAAAAAAGGAACTGAATATTCCATTGGTTGCAACGATTCATGCGACAGAGCATGGTAGAAATGGCGGCATTTACACACAACTGCAGCGAGATATTAGTCATAAGGAATGGGAATTATGTTACGTGGCAAATAAAGTCATTGTTTGTAGTGATTACATGAAAACAGAAATTAAAAAAGTGTTTCAGCTTCCTGAGGACAAAATTGAAATGATACCTAACGGGGTCGACATCGAGATGGTTTCTGGGGAAGGTGTAAACTGGAAACAAAAATATGGTAAAGAAACGGATATATATGTATTTTCAGTTGGAAGAATTGTTAAAGAAAAAGGTTTCCAAACAATTATAGACGCTACACCGTTAATATTAGCAAAGTATCCTAATGTAAAATTTATCATTGCTGGCAAAGGTCCTATGTTAGAAAGCTATCAACTCCAAATTAAAAAAAGAAAATTAGAACATTCAGTTCATTTTATCGGCTTTATTTCTGATGAATTAAGAAATCAAATCTTAAATGGCTGTGACATATGCTTATTCCCAAGCTTATATGAACCGTTTGGTATTGTTGCTCTAGAAGGGATGATTGCTAGCAAGCCAACGATCGTTTCTGACACTGGGGGGTTAGGAGAAATTGTTACCCATCAAGTAACGGGGTTGAAAATTTATCCTAACGATGTGCAAAGCTTAGCTACCCAAATCATTACTTGTATAGAAGACGAAGATCTCTCAAAAAGAATTGCTAAAAATGGAAAATTGTTAGCAACGACTAAATATAGCTGGGATTCATTAACAAAAGAGACGGTAGCTGTTTATGATGATACTTGTTTAAGTAAAAAAGAGTGTATTGGAGGTTAATTGCTGATGAAAGGTGTCATTATGGCTGGTGGCATGGGCAAACGTCTAAGACCGTTAACGTGTAAAATTCCAAAACCAATGGTTCCACTTGTTCATAAACCAGTAATGGAGTACTGCATTGAATTACTGAAAAAAAATGGGGTTACTGAAATTGCGGTCACACTTCAATATAAGTCAGAAGTCATTAAAAATTATTTCGGAGATGGGAGTAAATATGGTGTTCATCTATATTATTTTGAAGAATCGACTCCTTTAGGAACAGCTGGAAGTATTAAAAATATCGAACATTTTTTAGATGAACGCTTTATTGTTATTAGTGGTGATGGACTAACAGATTTTGACCTTAATAAAGGGATTATGTTTCACGATGAAAAAAGGGCACTAGTAACCATTTTTATGAAACGTTATACCTCTCCCTGTGATTTTGGGATTATTATGACGAATGAAAAAAATGAGGTCGTTCGTTTCCATGAAAAACCATCGTTTAATGAGCTCTTTAGTAATACAGTCAATACTGGAATTTACGTTTTAGATCCTAATATTTTTAAGTATATACAAAAAGGGGTCACAACAGATTTTAGTAGAGACTTATTCCCGTATTTACTAAAGAAGGAAGGCAAAATTTATGGTTATAAAGCCGAAGGGTATTGGTGTGATGTTGGTAATCTAAATTCATATCGTCAAGCGCAGTTTGATTTGTTAAGTAAAAAGGTAAATGTCAAACTTTCTGGTAAGGAAGTAAGAGAGGGGATTTGGCTGGGAGAGAATGCTGTCATTGAAGAAGGAGTAACTTTACAAGGACCTCTTTCAATTGGGAATGGAGTAGTTGTAAGAAAAGGAACACTCATAAGCTCTCACTCGATTATCGGCAATAATTCAACGATAGCAATAAATAGCACTTTGGAAGATTCAATTTTATGGAATGATATATATATTGGACCTTATAGTGAGTTGAAAGGTACAACAATCTGTAAAGGAGTTCAACTAGAGAGCTCAGTTTCACTTAGTGAAGATTCTGTAATAGGAGAAAATTGTAAGATATCGGCAAATGCATTGGTTCAACCAGAAGTAAAAGTATGGCCAAATAAAGAGATTAGTGAGGCGGCGATAGTTCGCACATCTTTAATAGTAGAGAAAAGCAAATCGAGTCAAAAACCGATCAATCCTGAAAAGAGAATTCATAATTTTTAAAGTATATGAAACGGTAGGTGGAAAAAGATGAAGCAAAAATGTTGTTTAAATCAAGCAATCAATACAGTTAAATACGGTGTTTGGATAGACGGTCATTTCTCTTGGGTAGATTCAGAAAATTGGATATGCATCGATAAAAACGAAGAAAAACATAGACAAATATTTAAAAATAAAACTGAAAAATTATCGATTATATTTGAAAGTAATGTTGATGTTCGTACGATCCTTCAAAATATCACTTTAGTTAATTTATCGAAAGAAAAAAGGACTGTAAAGTTATTTATTTCTCAACAGATTTCGTATGAAATGAATGATGCTGTGACATTTTTCGCTCCATCTGCAGAAGCGATTGTTCGTTCTTACAAAGGTCAATATTTATTACTAAATGGTCTTTTAAATAAACGTGGAATTATTCAGTATTGTACGGATTACAATTTTAATGATTCTTTAAATGACGGACAATTGAAAATACACCCATTTTCTTACGGGACGTCGATTCCTGTTTTTAGTTTAGAAGGAACAATCGAAGCCAATGATGAAGTTAACGCATATTTTTGGTTATGTACTGGTTGTAATGAAAATGAAATTATCAATGATAATTTATTGTTACAACTAAATTTACAAAATTGGATTTATAGTAATGATATTGAGAAAACAGTACAAAGTTGTTCAAACTAGAATAATAAAGAAATGCTTGATTGTTTCTCATAATTTTGCTATTATTTAAAAGTATGATTGAAGTAAAGCATGTTTGGAGGGATAATGAATGCGCGTAAATATTACATTAGCTTGTACAGAAACTGGTGATCGTAATTACATCACTACTAAAAATAAACGTAATAACCCAGACCGTCTTGAGTTAAAAAAATATAGCCCAAGATTAAAAAAGATGACTTTGCACCGCGAAACTAAGTAAGCAGACTTTCTGCTTACTTTTTTTTACATTATGAAGTGGGTGATAAAATGAAGCCTAAGAAACAACTTCGAGACGAAATGAAAAGAAAATTAATGCAAATGAATAACGAGGATTATCAAATATATTCTCAACAATTGCAAATGAAACTATTAGAAAGTAAGGAATGGGAAGAAGCAAATACAGTTGGGATTACGATATCTACAAATCGGGAAGTGAATACAAAGCCGATTATTGAAGCTGGTTGGAAACAAAATAAGCGAATTGTGGTACCGAAATGTTATCCGAGTGAAAAAAAATTAAAGTTTTATGAGATTACATCGTTTGATGAAGTTGAAGATAGTTTTTACTCGCTAAAAGAACCAATGGTTACAATCACACCTTTAGTAGAAAAAAACGAGATCGATTTGCTTGTCGTTCCAGGGCTTATTTTTGACCAACGTGGTTACAGGATTGGCTTTGGCGGTGGATATTACGATCGTTATTTAAAGGAATATGCCAATAATACGATTTCACTAGCATTCAACTTTCAATTGCTGGATGAGATCCCTAAAGAAGAATTTGATGTTCCTATCAATAGAGTAATTATTAATACATAAAATACGTTTGGAGGATCATAGATGGAAAATATTGATCGTTATTCTAGACAAATATTATTTCAGCCGATTGGAGAAGAAGGTCAGCGACAATTATTAACAAAAAAAATATTAATAGTCGGCATGGGGGCACTAGGAACAGTACTAGCAAACCATCTTGTTAGGGCCGGCGTTGGTCATGTTCGCTTTGTCGACCGTGATTATGTAGAAAAAAGTAATTTACAGCGGCAATTGCTTTTTGATGAAGATGATGTACTAGAAGCTTTACCAAAGGCTGTCGCAGCCGAAAAGCGCTTAAAAAAGATTAATTCTGATGTAGTAGTTGAAGGAATAGTTGCTGATGTAACATTACAAAATATAGATGAATTAATGGATGGGGTTGATCTTGTCTTAGATGGCACCGATAATTTTCAAACCCGTTTTTTAATTAATGACGCATGTTACAAGGCGAAAATTCCATTTGTTTATGGAGGGGCAGTTAGTTCTAGGGGCATGTCAGCTATTTTTATTCCAGAAGTTACTCCTTGTTTACGCTGCTTTATTGGTGGAGGAGATTCATCTGGGCAAACATGTGATACGATCGGTGTGCTTTCTCCTGTTGTTGATATCGTTGCCTCTTTCCAAGCGATTGAAGCTTTAAAATATTTAACTGGAAATTACGATGTTCAACGAAAAAGTTTAATAACATTTGATGTATGGAAGCATCATATGTATGAGATGAAGTTTTCTAAGAAAAAGGATAATTGTCCAACTTGTAGTTTAGAGCAATACCCCGCATTACAAGCAGAGAAAGAACAAACTGTAACGTCACTTTGCGGAAGAGAAACAGTACAAATTAATATGGGACATAAGTTAAATTTAGATGAATGGGCAGAAAAGTTGTCAAGCGTAGCGAAAGTTTCTAAGACCCCTTTTTTAGTTCGGGCTGAATTAGAAGAAGGTGAAAAGCTTGTCTTGTTTCCTGATGGAAGAACATTAGTTCAAGGTACAGAAGATATTACGAGGGCAAAAACTATTTATGCTAGGTATATCGGGGTTTAAATAGTAATAAATTTGCCATATTATCGCACGCTTACAATTGTTTTTTTTATTTCATTTTTCATGTAAAATCAACAATGGACGCAAAGATTATTGTGCAAATTTTATTTTTGAAAGGTGGCAATTTTTTTGGAGCAAAATAAAACAACAAGAGTAGTTGTAATTGGAACAGGGTTTGTTGGATCAAGTTATTCGTTTGCTTTACTTAATCAAGGTGTTACTGATGAAATGGTACTCATCGATTTAAATAAGAAAAAAGCCGAAGGGGACGCAATGGATTTAAATCATGGGATGCCATTCGGCTCACCGATGAAGATTTGGGCAGGAGAATATTCTGATTGTAAAGATGCTGATATAGTTGTAATAACTGCAGGGGCAAATCAGGGCCCTGGTGAAACACGTTTAGATTTAATTGAGAAAAATGCGAAAATCTTTAAAACCATTGTTGGAGAAGTAATGAAGAGTGGATTTGATGGAATCTTTTTAATTGCAACGAATCCTGTAGATATTTTATCTTATGCTACTTGGAAGTATTCGGGATTGCCAATGGAACGTGTAATAGGTTCCGGAACCATTTTAGATACTGCACGCTTTAGATTTTTATTAGGACAATACTTTAATGTTGATTCTAGAAATGTACATGCTTATATAATGGGAGAACATGGCGATACTGAGCTTCCTGTATGGAGTCACGCCAATATTGGTGGACGTCCAATTTTAAGTTATTTTGAGGATCATAAAGAAGGTAGGTCATTAGACGATCTTGACGAAATCTTTGTGAACGTTCGCGATGCTGCGTATCATATTATTGACCGAAAAGGTGCAACCCATTATGCGATAGCGATGGGATTAGTACGTTTAACGAGAGCTATTTTACGTAACGAAAACTCCATCTTAACAGTATCTACCTTACTCCAAGGCGAGTATGGATTAGACGATATTTATATTGGAGTCCCTGCGATTGTTAATAGTGGTGGGATAAGAGAAGTACTCGAACTTAGCTTAAATGGTGAGGAGACAGAAAAACTCCACCATTCTGCAAAAGTTTTAAAAGATGCAATGGGTCCAATTAAATAAAATATAGTTTAGAGTCTAAATCAAACTTTTTGATTAGGCTCTTTTTTGTGGTTAAATAGTTGGAAAGTTGAAAGTTGGAAAGGGCCCGACACCTCTCATGTCCGCTCAATTGCTCTTTTGCTTCATTAATATCAAGAAATGCATGGCAATTTTCATTATATGAAACAATAAATGATACATGATGTGATTGAGGTCAATAGCTTTAAAGCGAAGAGAAGATTGCCTTCCTTTTACTTCTTAGATGGTGACGATATATTGTCATGCTGGTTTTGTATGAAAGTTAAGAATAAAATTAGCCAATTAATCAAAAAGTATAACTGAGGTGACGTAAATGTTTAATAATAACAACAATAACAACAATTTGTTAATGACAATGTTAATTTCGCTAGTTTCTGTCTTTTTTATTTATCAGTATCGTTATAGGATCGTGAATACAGTCTTACAAACAAGCTGGATTCGCCGTTTAGCGATATCAGGAGTTTTACAAATCCCATATCTTCGCGATCGTTTTTACGCACGTTTTATGCCATTTTAAGATAACAGTGCAAGTTTATAATTTAATGAATTTCATAATTCATTATTTCCGCCACTAAGATCAATATATAGTTGCGTCAAAACCATTCGCAGACTATATATTGCGTGATGTGGCTCGTTTTTAGTAATTATGAAATTCACTCAATTAATAATAGGGTGTCCAATATTTAGTACCTCACAGCGCTAAATATAGACACCCTATTATTATTTAGATCAAAATCAATCGACGGACGGTAAAACGTCCTTTTTATACATAGTAGTAAGAGATGCCCTGGGGTTACTCGTCGCAAAGCTGCATGTAGTAAATTCTAAGATGTATCTCATGACGTAATTGAGGTCAGTAGCTTTAGTGACGGATTCCGTCATAAATGTTTTGTATGAAAAAAGGCGGATGATTTCGTGAACGAGCCTCTGAGATTCGTTAGAAGGTGCTCCTGCGGTTACTCGTCGCAAAGCAGCACGGAGCCTTTGCTAAGAAGCGTACCATGATGTGATTGAGGTCAGTATCTTCACAGCGAAGAGAAGGAAATCATCCGCCTTTTCCATATTAGATGGTGACGGTTGCCACCATGAGGGTTTTGTATGTAAATTATAGAAGAATGAATATTCGAAAAGAAGAGGAAAGGTTGTTATAATATAATTTGAGGGGGTTAAACGATGCGTTGGGAAACGATTTGTTTTGATCTAGATAATACACTGTTTAGTCACGAAGATGCTTTTGAAAAGGCGATTCGCTACTGTTTTGATTGTATTTTAAAAGAAAAAAACTTAATTAATAAAATTAACTCAATTGCTTTATTTACTATTTTTAAAAAGAATTGTGATCTTTATTGGGATGATTATGAAAAAGGCATTATATCTCCTAAGGAATATCGAAGAAAAAGGTTTTTAATGACTGCCGAGCAGTTTGATTTACCGTTCACTGATCATGATGCCGACAAGTTTCATGATCAATATTACAATGTCGTTGATGATTTTAGTGAACCATATCCTTATTTGTATTCATTAATGAGTACTCTAGCAGAGGCTAGTGTCAAAATGGGCATTATCACAAATGGCACAGTGGATACTCAATATAACAAAATAAGAAAGTTAAGTTTAAACGATTGGATTTCAGACGATTATGTATTTATATCAGAAGAAGTAAATGTAGCCAAACCAAATCGTGCTATTTTTGATTTAGCGAAAGCAAAGCTAGGATCTAAAGGGAAGTGCATTTTTATTGGTGATTCATGGGAGCATGACGTTGTTGGTTCTATCGAAGCAGGATGGGATTCTATCTTTTTAAATACAAGAAAAGAAGAGCCGAGTTCTAAGCACCAACCAATTGAAATTTGTAGTACTTTACAAGAAGTTGCAGAAATTATTTATAAAGAAAATAATTTGAAAGGATGAAACTATGGACGATTTGGGCCAAGATGCTTATTTTTGGCGCCTTATACATCATCTTGTAGTGAATGAGAATATGGTGGCGCTTAAAGTGAAATCTAATGAAAAAGAGGTTTGGCTTGAAAAAGAAGGGGTTAATGAAACTACAATAGTGCGTTTATTCAGACGTAATTTAGATTGGACTAACTATATTACTAGAGATATAGAGAAACTAGCACAGCATGGAGAAAAAGTACGTAAACAGTTACGTGCGAGGCGTATTAATATTATAAATGTGTACATTTCAAATTTTTTACCGGTAGATTCGTATGACCAAACATTAAATAAAACTTATGTAACGAAAAATAAACGATTGAAAATTAACTCGTATATTATTGACGGTGAGTTCCGGAATACATTTGGCATACGAAACTTGAACGAAACCCTTGAATGTAAATTACCTACGATCGATGATAAGGAAGGTACTAATCCTGATAAAATACATTTTTATCGTAATGAAGTAAAAACTATTTCTGAGAAAAAAATCGAAGAAGAACGGTCAATATTTACTTATGGAAAGCCGTTGTTTACATATTTAATTTTAATTAATATATTAATTATCTTTGCACTTATGGAATATCTCGGTAGTAGCACTAGTTTATTAACATTAATTGAATTCGGAGCAAAATTTAATCCGCTTATTCGAGAAGGGGAATGGTGGCGCTTTTTTACTTCGATTTTTTTACACATAGGTTTTCTTCATTTTTTTATGAATTCTTTAGCTCTTTATTACTTAGGAAGTGCTGTTGAACGAATTTATGGGACACAGCGCTTTGTGTTTATTTATGTTCTTGCTGGCATCTTCGGCTCAATTAGTAGCTTTGCTTTTAACAGTCAAGTTGCTGCTGGAGCCTCAGGAGCGATCTTTGGTTGTTTCGGTGCTTTACTTTATTTTGGTGTAATTCATCGTAAATTATTTTTTCGGACGATGGGTGTAAATGTGATTGTCATCTTAATTATCAATTTAGCGCTCGGGTTTACTATTCCGATGATTGATAATGGAGCGCATATCGGTGGGCTAATTGGTGGTTTTTTAGCATCAGCTTTTTTACAGTTACCAAAGCAGAAGAGGAGTATCCAACAAGTTTTTTCACTTTTAGTAACTGTATTATCAATTACGGGATTACTTTTTTACGGGTTTTCTACGGAAGAAGAAGCTGAAAAGTTACAGTTAATCAATGTCCAAATAAGTCAAGAACTTTTACAGCAAGATGAAGTTGAAAAAGCTTATTGGTTGTTGAAAGAAGTCGCTAGTGAAGACGTTAGTATGACAGAGGTTTATTTCTTATTGGCATACAGTGAAGCGAGGTTAGGTTTATTAAAAGATGCTGAAACAAACTTGTTAATAACGCTAGAAAAGCGCCCGCTTTTCCATGAAGCTCATTATAACTTATCACTCGTATATTATGAGTTAAGACAATATGTTGATGCACTACGTTCTGTTGAAAAAGCGATTGAATTAAATCCGGAAAAAGAAGATTATTATGATCTGAAACGTATTATTCAGAGAAGGTTAGCAGAAATTTAAGTCAGTGAATTTCATAATTCATTACTTCCGCCACTAAGATCAATATATAGTTGCGTGATGTGGCTCATTTTTGGTGGTTATGAAATTCACTCAAGTAATGAAATAATTTCCAATGTAGATAATGAATTTCATAATTCAATATTTTCGCCATTAAGTAACTATATGTAGTTGCGATAAACCGCTCGCAACTACAGCAACTACATATAGATTGATCTGGTTCAATTAAGGTAATTATGAAATTCACTCAGAATGAAAAGTTTTTGTTCGAACTTTAACAGAAATACATTAAATTCTACATTGTAAATTTTAAATTATATTAAAATCTTCCAGTATTTTTAACGATATTATATTTTGCGCCATCCTCATTCGTAAAGATGATGATAATGTGTGAGTAAGATTTATGAAAAAGCACGAGGGGAACAGAGCTGCCAATTGGACTTTTTACTGTACCGTCATGTTTTTCGACACCTAAAAAATAATATTTATATAGTCCTCTCCAAGTAGTTGCGAGTAGTTCTTTTGTTTCATCTATGCTTAAGTTTGGAAGTGCTTGCTGATTATGTTTAGCTAAGTGGGTTAAAGGAACATGGTGATAATTTTCAGCCTGTATATGAAAATAATTAATAAGTTCCTCCCAAGTGTACTCCAAGTTTTGTTGAATAATTGTATCTAAAATACGTTTGCCTTCTTTTTGTGCTTCACTATTAGGTTCTTTAAATATTTCAATTGAACTTAATGGAGAATCTAAAATGTATAATTGGTCATAACTCATCGTTTGTACGCTTTTCGTAACCTCATTATCGTAATTAATTTGGCGGTAATGAAAAGTAATGGCTTCGAAGTGGCCGCTATCTTCACCATTCAGTTTCATTTTTTGTGATAACTTATTATCATTATCTACTGCTAACGACATTGTTTCTTTTAATCTTCCGTCTTCAAAGAGTAAAGAGATGTCGTGACTTAAATATGACTTTTCATCAAATTCAGAATCGGTTTTCCATAGTAATGTATACTCATCTTCGTCCATTTCGTCAATAAGATCGATCGTAGTACTCGTTTTTGTGAATTTTTTGTTTTCATCAATTGGGTAATGAGCAATTGTTTCTTGAAAGTTATCGACGCTTGGTGATGAATAAAATAGAAAAAATCCTGATATTAACCCAGTGATTAATATAGAGACAGTTAGTATCCATTTCAAAACAAACCCCTCCTAGGACAGCCTATTTTAAATTATGATCACAATATTTAATTTATGAAAAAATACTAAAAAATTATTTTATGCTAGAATTTAGTAGAAAATATATTTAATGGAGTGAAGAAAATGACAAATGAAATGAACGTAAATGAAACTGTAAATTTAATTGAAAAACTTGTTAACATTCCTAGTCCTTCAGGCAATACCGAAAAAGTGATTTCATATATCGAACAATTTTGTAAAGAAGTTGGCGTCATGACAGCTAGGAATCGTAAAGGTGGTCTCATCATTACTATAAAAGGAAATGATGATTCGAAACATCGTATGCTTACAGCTCATGTTGATACATTGGGGGCAATGGTAAAAGAAATAAAGAAAAATGGTAGATTAAAGCTTGCCAATATCGGTGGTTTTCGCTGGAATGCAGTGGAGGGAGAGTATTGTCAAATTGAAACTAGTGATGGACAAGCATATTCAGGAACGATTTTAATGAAACAAGCGTCTGTACATGTATACAAAAATGCCGGAACAGCAGAGCGGGACGAGAACAATATTGAGGTTCGAATTGATGAAATGGTGAAAACAGATGAGGATGTAAAAGAATTAGGTATTTCTGTCGGTGACTTTGTTTCGTTTGCACCTCGCTTTGAAACTACTGAAAGTGGATTTGTTAAATCTCGTCATTTAGATGATAAAGCAAGTGTGGCTATTTTATTACAGCTTATTAAACATATACAAGAAAATAAAATACAATTACCGTACACGACGGACTTTTTAATTTCTAATAATGAAGAAATCGGCTATGGTGGAAACTCGAACATTTCTCCTGAAACGGTTGAATATTTAGCTGTTGATATGGGTGCAATAGGTGAAGGTCAAACGACGACCGAATATTGCGTTTCTATTTGTGCAAAAGATTCGAGTGGGCCATATAACCTTGATTTAAGAAAAAAGCTAGTCGAGCTAGCCAAAGAACATAAGCTTGATTATGAGGTTGATATATATCCTTATTACGGTTCTGACGCATCAGCCGCAATCCGTTCCGGAAATGATATCGTCCACGGTTTAATAGGACCTGGTATTGCAGAATCTCACTCCCATGAAAGAACTCATATCTCGTCATTAGAAAATACAAGTAAGCTTATTTATAACTATTTATTATCACCAATGGTCAAGTGAATTTAGCTGATCGGCTTGTGAGAATTGAATAGAGTGGTCAATTGGAGTATGAATTATTTATGATAATTCGTACTCTTTTT
>SKOL01000460.1 GCA_007120055.1 Anaerobacillus sp. | reverse complement strand
TTCCAGTAAATGTTAAGAGGATCGATAACGGGATCGATAAGCCGATAATCATCGTTGCGCGAATGTTTCGTAAAAATAAGATGAGAATAACTAATGCAAGTAACCCTCCAATTAAAACATTTGTACTTACACCTTCGAGCGCATCTGTAACATAGTCTGCTTGTGCAACTAACTCGTTAAGTTGAAATCCATTGACAAGGCCTTCAGCTCTTATTTTTTCAATCTCTGCTCTGACACTCTCTGCCATCTCTATCTGTGTCGTACCATTTGCTCGACCGACCTGCACAAAAATAAAGTCTCTATCACCATTTTGCCAACCAATCGATGTTGATGTATTTTTCTCTTCAAATACTTTTGCTATTTCATTAAGTTCAACGATCCCTTGAGCAGATGGGATTTGAAGATTTTTAATATCATCTAACTCATTAAATGAAGTCGTCCACCGAACTGTCGGCTTACCTTCTTCTTCCTCTAAGGTGGCTACAGAAGTATCGATATTCGATTGTTGAATGATTTGAATCACTTGTTGTTGAGTAAGACCGTTCTCTTGTAGCTTTTGTAAATTCAACTCGACGATTACTTCTTTTTCTTCCATACCGTTAAGAGAAACTGTACGAACTTCAGGTAATGCTTCGAGTCTTGATTTTAACGTTTTCTTTGCAAATTGAGACATCTCAGCGTTTGAGCCATTTGTAATCGTCATATAAAATTCATACGGTTGCTCTGTAGAAAACTGGAATGTTGATATAAAATCGACCCCTGTAAGATCGTTTTCTAACCCGCGCATTATACTTTCAATCTCTGTATAAACTTCTTCACCTAATCCTTCTTCTGCCATGACGATAATTGAGCTTACTCCGACAGATGACGAACTATCAATGGACTTAATGCCATTTATATTTTGCAATACTTGTTCTATTGGCTTAGTTACTTGTTCTTCAACATCCAACGTTGTCATTTGACCCGCACTAGCATAAATTTGGGCTCCATCAAATGAAATTGCTGGGAATAATTCACGGTCAAGCTTGTTAGCTGCAAATACCCCCACTATAAAAATAAATACAACCATCAAAGTAACTAAGATTTTTCGCCCAATAATAAAACGTAAAAATTGCAATGACTTCTCCCCCTTTTTTCCTCAAACAAATAAATTATACACCAAATGGTTATTTTTGGAAATATTTTTCTAGGATAACAGTTCATGTTTGTGACTTTATTACCTTGACTTAATATTATTTGAAATTTACAGTAAGTGGAATGATCTGGAGTCTGAATTTAACTAAGACTTAAGGCGTAGGGAGTTTTGAGTTTTGAGTTTTGAGTTTGTGGAGGAAGCTGGTTTGGGGCGTATTTCCCTAGTTTTAGATCGTATAATTATTTCTATGTCATAAAAGAAACACACTCTGTAAAAGAATGTGCTTTTTTTGATGGTAGGAAATATAATTTACTCTTTTGTTGTTATCTCTAAAGATTAATTTCAACTAGAGTATCCTTTCTATTTAACAATTTGAAATAATTCTGATTTTTCCTTCGGGTTATCGATTAACAATCCATCCTTCAAATGAATGACATGGTCTGCTTCATTGGCAAGCTCATGAGAGTGGGTAACCGCAATTATACACTTATTTTCGTTATGTGCTAAATTTTTAAAGGTTTGAATGATGCCCGAAGCCGTTTCTTGATCTAAGTTACCAGTCGGTTCATCAGCCATTATTAAATCAACATCACGGGCAAGCGCTCTCGCAATTGCAACTCGTTGTTGTTGTCCACCTGATAATTTTAAGACGTTTCGTGTCGCTTCGTCTCTGGAAAGGCCCACGGCTTCTAATAATCTTAGAGCACGATCTTTTTTATTCGTTTCCTTCGTACCCGTAATATCCATTGCCATGACAACATTTTGTAAAGCACTCATGTACGTAATTAAGTTATATGCCTGAAAGACTATCGCTACGTTAGACCTTCGATAGTTAGATAAACCAATTTTTTTTAAGTTTATCCCATCATATAAAATCTGACCTTCTTTTTGCGCATCCAAACCACCTGCCAATGATAGAGAGGTTGTTTTCCCAGAGCCTGACGGACCAATAATGGCATAAAACTTACCTCTTTCAAATGAATAATTGGCCTTATTTAAAATATGAACTTGCCTCCCACTTTCTTGATAAAAGTACGATATGTTTTTAAACTCTAAAATAGCATTCATCCATAATTCCTCCCTTAATCATTTCTCGTTAAAATAGTTTTTGGATGATAGCGGAAAATAGACGCAGAAGGTAAAATGGTGGCAAGTAATATAATAATCAGTCCAATTATCCCTAACTGCTGCATTTCTTGCGCCGTCACACTGACATCAATTTCTGTGATTGGAGAAACATCTACTTGCGGTTGATTAAACATGGAACCAAAAGCACCACGAATTCCTCCACTCCCACCTTTTGCCTCATCCAATTGACCACTTCCTTCTACAGAAGTACTTGTCTCTCTTTCTAGTAGATTATTCCCAACCGTTTGGGCGATCCATCCCCCGGTAAATTGTGAAAGTGAAAATGCAATGACTGCAATAATTAAAACTTCTACAAATATTTGCCCGACAATTTTCCCTTTATTTTCACCTAGAGATAAAAGAACTCCGATTTCAAATGTTCTCTCTTTCATATTCAACATTAAAATTAATGCTAAAATAACTGCTCCAGCAATTGAAACTAAGATAACCACATTTTGGGAAACTGAAGCAACATTATTAATTGGACCAATCATTTGCTGATATAATCGATCGTTAGCATCTAGCTTAAAAACTTGTAAATCAAGACCAGACTGTAACACAAGCTCGTTAAATTTTGCGATATTTATCGGATCATCAAGAAAATAAATCGCACTATCCATGGATGTTATTTGATTTTCTTCTTCTCCATGTGGCTTAAGTAAATTAGCATATTGATAAGAAACATACATTTTATTATATGGATTCATGATCGGAATATCGAAAGGTGTCGTTTGTTCGTAAATGATATCCGTTTCGTAAATTCCTATAATTTCAAATTCAATGACCGTTTCCTCATTTGAAGACTTTAAATTCAACTTATCTCCAACCGCAAATTCATTTATTTCAGCGATCCTCTTTTCAATTAAAACGACAGGCTGATCTACATTGCTAGATGTAATGTGCCCACCTTCCACCAATTGGTTAGATCCATCACTGAATTCATGAACAAGTTCACTATACAGCGTTCCTTCTACAGAAATTTCTGTTAAAAAACGCGATCCCATCCCGGTTCTTGCACTTTGATCCCCTTGACTTGCTACTTCTTCACTTTCTATTTCTTCCGCTTCTTCGTCACTATAATATTGAAATCCGTCAGTAAAAACTGTCGTACTACTCAAGTAGTTAAATGAATTCACATAGTCTAGACTAGCTAATTTGTCAGCCATTTCTAACGTTACGGGTTCGCGTTGAATTAATGAGCCTCTTCGTTGTACATTGTCCAGCTGCCCCAGTTCTTCCAACGCTTTTTCGACATCAAATTCTAAAGTAACTGTTCCACCAAGTTTTTGCCTTGCCAACTCACTTGCTTTACCACTTGCGTTTTCAATCGATAAACCAGCGACTATCAGGTTGATAATGACGATAAATATGACCAATAATATAAGGCTATTAACCTTTTTGGCCTTTACCCTCGTCAATGCTCTTTTCAGAAAATTCATTTACGTCTTTCCCCCTATTCAATTGATTGATTTTTTACATAGAAAACCATTATGACGAAACCTCCGTCACCATCTAGATTGTAAATGCCGGCCGAACTCTCTCGCTTCGCTGTAATCTTCTATCGAATTTTAGAGGCTCACTCAAGACTTCGGCCGGACATTTTCATACAAAACCACCATGACGATGCAACGTCACCATTTAATATATAAAAGTCGGGTGATTTCCTCCTCATTACAAAATTGATTATAGGTTGTCTAGATGAATTGTACGTGAATAGTAGATGAATTAACGGAGAATATTTTCTAGTGTTTATATAAGACTAAGAACTTTACGGCTCATTAAGGAAGTTGCAAGCCTCTTCCTCTCCTTGGTATATAAAACGTAAAAAATCACTACCAGTAACCTACTCAATAGTGATGATGTCCCCAATATATTAACTTATAAGACTAATAACTGATTTGATATATTTATTTATAGGACATTTATATCATCGATTTCTAGGTACAACGCTTCTCTTTTTCATCTGGCAAGAGTTCTTTAGATTAATTACAAAATAAAAATCTTTTTCGTTCATTTATTTGTAATAGTCTCACCATCATTGCTCCATTTTTTTATCTTACTCTTAAAATATAAATTTAAAGGAGTTGAATCGAATGAAAGCATTAGTAGTAACTGTATTAACTTCAGCGTTATTAGTATTTGGCGCAGGAAATACATTAGCGATGGAACAAGAAAAAGATGGTGGCAATGCACCTGAAATATGTAACTTCGGACAATTTTTAC
The DNA here is from genome assembly GCA_007120055.1 of Anaerobacillus sp. The sequence continues at coordinate 36 of SKOL01000460.1, read as the reverse complement.
AAAAACATGAGGACCTTACTGTAGCTGAAGCAAGAG
>SKOL01000773.1 GCA_007120055.1 Anaerobacillus sp. | reverse complement strand
TTTCTTCATAATAAAGAATATGCCAATCGCGAAACTCAGAAAGAAGTTCGTTAGGTCGTAGTTTATATTGATCAGACACGCCTTGCTGTTCCTTTTGCGGAGATAAAAAGAAAGTTTCCATAAAAAAATAGCCATTCTCCTTTACGAGTGACTTCACAAGTGGAAAAATCGAACGATCTAGATAATATGTAATGCTCACTAGGTCATAGGCTTCTTCTTTCAAATCGATTTGAGAGCAATTTTCCAGATCACCTAAATGAGGCTTAACGGCTAATTGTTTTGCTTCTGCCTGTTCTTTAAGGTGGCCGACAGCAACTTCTGAAATATCATACGCATCTACTTCATAACCGCTCGCCGCTAGATACAAACTGTTAGCCCCGAGGCCACATGCCCAATCAAGCGCTAAACCGCCCTGTAAGTATTGAGACAGGTTTTGCAATCTTTCATTAGGTTGAGGTTGCTGCGTACGTTTCAATCGATCTTTATGTTTATTGTTCCATTTTTCTTTCGGATCCAAAATAAAATCTCCTTTCAGGTCTTCTGCAGTTAGAGATTATTATAGCTAAGCTGGTCCGTTGGGAGCGAATGTTCCCTCTTGCAGTTCACCGAACACGTTGTTTGTACAAGCACCTGCATCAGCAAAAATTCTATTCTAGGACTTCGAAATTCCATTAACTTATCTCTGACCACTAGGGGTCCAAATTCAAAAAAATAGCAACTAATATACATTTGTGATTTTAGTCGCTATTTAATACGATATTTCTACTTTTTCTCCACGTTAACTGAACTACCTACATTAATTTGCCGTTCTCTCTTTCTTTATATAACAAAGCTAAGAACTTCACCGCAATGGAGGAAGTTAACAAGTACTATTCCAGCAACTTTCCTAACGGTTTATAAATTTGATCAACTAATTCAGTGGGGCCTGGCATATTTGGAAAGAATAGAAGGAGGACTGCCAGAACCCAGCTCATAGCTGAGAGTGCTATAAGTACATATTTATCCTTTTTTTGATTTTGATTGATTTTGGGCAACTCATACCAAAGTATCAATGCAGTCAAAATCGTAATACCAAAAATCATTGCCCACTTCATTCGTCTTTCACCTCACTATCTGGAACTGCTGATGGTGTAGTTGATGTACCAGGTCGGAGAACAGCTGCCTCAATGATATACTCAATCTCAATCTCCGGGAAAATTTCATCCCATTTTTTTTTTGCTGTCTGCCACTCTTTTGTATAATGACGCTGGAAACTTTCGTTAAAGTTAAAAATATCGACTTTCATTTTTTTTTGGACTTGTTCGACGACTAATTTTATTCGTTCCTCTATCGCTTCTTCCATTTTTGTTTCTATCATTTTAATAAAGTCAGGATTTCTTAAGTCTAGATGGCTTGCATTTTGTATCACATCATCCTCAGCTTTTATTTTAAGAATCATACTCCATTTATTATTTTTAATTTTTGGTATAAGTTCCGTATGTGAGCGTATCAACTCCAAAGAAACTTTTCCTGTTGCACCTTCATCTTCAACGTCAACTGTAACCGTTGCATAAAGAATTTCGTCTCTAATCCATAATAAACCTCTCGAAACCTCATTATTGAGTTTGCCTATCATTTTATCGTCTTTAAATACGGCGGTCCCGCTCAGATAAGGTTGGAACCTTCCTTCCAATTTCCCTTTTTCTTTTTTAGGGGGTAAACTTTCGAATATCGGTAAAGCCGCTCCTCCAGTATCACTCTTTAACATTTGCATTAAGTCGTTCATCGTAACATTCATTCCGATTTGAAATTCAGATAATTCGATAAAGGTTGTAGCCGCACTATTTTCTAAATGAGGAAGACTTGAAATTAGATCTATTGCTTTACCTTCACTAACAAAAACCCAATTCCGTAAGCGTGTTTCTGGCATTCGGGAAAAGAAATCTAAATGCTCGCGAATTCCCTTTTCTGCTAGCTTCTCTCCGATTACAGTAGTTTCCGCATGCCCCCAAAATAGAAAGCGTGCAAGTTTTTGTTGTAGCTTGGATCTTGCATCAGCCATTGTAACACCTGTAGCGGATTCAACAAAAGTTGATCGATCCCCACTCCCTCCACCTTCTCCTATATGACCAGCCATTTCTTCTGGCATGACGATTTCAACCGAAAGCTCTATCTCATCCTCATTTATATAATCAATCCCTGTACTTAATACAATAGAAATATCATTTATTTCTCGGCGATCCCAACAACCAATAACGAGAGAAAGTGAAATGGATAATAGAATGACTAATAGCGTTTTGCTTATTTTAGGTATATGAAAGGAGTTCATGCCTGTATGCTCCTCTGCTGTATTACTTTTTTTTGTATGACAACGATTAATAACAGAATGCTAGGCAATACAAGTTGCACTGAATGGAAGTAAAAGACAGCAGATGTCCCGAGAAAACTTTTTAGTTCTATAAGATCAGGGGCTGACCATGTAGCAAATAAAACTAAAAGAAAACCGAGAGGTAAAACGATAAACTTATATTCTGAAAGCTTTAACCATTGGGCTGTGCCGAGTACTAGAGCATAATAGAAAACCGAGATTTTGATAAAGGTTCCTAAAATCCAAATCGCCATAATAATCGATTCCAAGTGTGTAAAAAAATCAGCCACCCTAACATATCTTCCGGCACTCATAACAGGATAAAGGAGGTCAGCTGTGATTTCGCCAAATAAAAATAAAGCAGTAACATTTGTAATCACCAAAATAAAAACAACACTAAGAACAGAAAGATTCCCCCATTTTAACCCTTTTTCTTTGTCAGTTAAATAAGGGAGAAGAAATGCTATAAGTAAGTATTCACTAAACCAAGCTGCCGGAGCTGCTGCTCCTAGAATAGATGGCATAATTCCTTCCTCAAATACTGGAAGCATGTTTGTCGGGTCTAAATCGAGAGCTAAGAAAAAAACAATCATTAAGAAGAGTAGTACAACAATTGGGATAAAGAGCTGAGCGGATCTGGCAATAACTTCTAAACCTCCCCTTACAGCGAAAGCACAAACGAGTGTCATGCTTCCGAAAATGACAATTTCGGGAGTCGTCATAAGAAAAACTCCTGATAGAAATTCACCGTATTCTCTAATAATGATTCCATTTACATGAAGATAAAAAAACAGATAGATCAACCCGATTACTTTTCCAGGGATACGTCCAACAATATGTTCACTATATTCAATAATTGTTTCATTCGGAAAGTGTTTATGGAGTTGATAGGCAATGAAAACGACAAGAAAACCAATGAAAGATCCCCATATAGGTGATAGCCACATATCTCGTCCCGCTTTAGCTGCTGTAATAGACGGGACGAGGAGAATACCAGTAGCAATTATTGTCGGATGCATCATAAGTGCCATCTGTGCTGCGGAGATTTTCCCTTTTTCAATCATTTTAGTCACCACCTCTAGTAGGGCTTGGCTTTTGACCTGTTCCTTCCCGAAATTTATTATAGTTTCCTGTCAAATGTGGACGTGACCTATGTGCCCAACGGGGTAAGCGCACCATCACATCCTGCATGTCTTGTCCTTGCATTGGAGCCATTGGACTTAAATATGGAACACCAAAAGAACGAAGGGTACATAAGTGTACAACAATAGCAATAATACCGAGCATTATCCCTAAAAGGCCTAACATTCCTGCTAAAATAAGCATCGGAAAACGCAACATTCTCAGCGCCATTCCAACATTATAACGAGGGACCGAAAATGATGCGATTCCAGTTACTGCTACAACCATAACCATCGGTGCAGATACAATTCCTGCTTCAACAGCGGCTTGTCCAATAACTAAAGCTCCAACAATACTAACAGCAGCCCCAATTTGTTTTGGTAAACGTATCCCTGCCTCACGTAAAATTTCAAACATAATTTCCATTAATAATGCCTCAATTACAGCTGGAAATGGAATGGGCTCACGAGAGGCCGCCATACTAATTAGAAGTGTTGTTGGGACCATTTCGTGATGGTACGTTAAAACAGCAACATAAAGAGAAGGTAGTAAAAGCGAGGTTACAATAAACAAATAACGTAACCAACGAATTGCGGTACTTAACATAGGGCGCTGATAGTAATCCTCGGACGCTTGGAATAAAGAATAAAGTGTAGTCGGTGCAATGAGTACAAATGGACTACCATCCACAAAGATTGCCACATGTCCCTCTAACAAATAAGATGCAACGACATCGACTCTTTCAGTATTTAATATTTGTGGAAAAGGAGAGGATGGATTATCCTCTATTAATTCTTCGATATACTCACTTTCCAAGACTCCATCAATATCTATTCGTCTTAATCGACTTTTGGCCTCATCTATCAATGTTTGCTCTGCTAATCCAACTATGTAAGCGAGTACTATAGTCGTTTTCGTTAAACGCCCTACTTCCAATTCTTCCATTTTTAATTTAGGACTTCGAATCCTTCGACGGATGAGTGCGGTATTTACCCCGATCGACTCAATAAATCCTTCACGAGGGCCACGAATGACTGATTCAGCTGATGGTTC
>SKOL01000317.1 GCA_007120055.1 Anaerobacillus sp. | reverse complement strand
ATTTGAAAATAAAACCATTTATCCAGCGGGTTTCGTAGTTATCGATACCTCTTTCGGTTGATCACGATCTACATTTCTAAATACGAAGAAGAAGTAACAAGAAGCGATCACGTATAGACACGCTGTAATCGAAAAGACAATCGCATAACCGTAATAGGCCCCGTAAAGTACCACAATCCCTGTCGAAACCGGGCCCATCACAGCCCACCCTAAGCTAAACACCATTTGTCCGACCGAGTTAGCAAGACCTTTCATCGAATCATCAACACTGCGCATCATGAGAGACATTTGAATTGGGTTCCCTGCATTCATTAATGCTTGTCGAAATAAAAATCCTAGCACAGCAAACCATAAATTTTCAGTATAGGCGGTAATCAATAAAAACGGAATGGATGACAGCTGTAAAATAACAACTGCGCGAACTTCCCCGAAGCGACTAACGACGAGAGGGCCGATCATCATCGCAACAGCCGTCATCGCTTGCCCTAATGATAAAATGATACCAACTAATGACTTACTGATCTCAAAGCGATCTGTAAAATATAAATTTAGATAAGGAATAACAAGACCTGAGCCAAAACCGATAATGATTTGCGCGACGGCAAAAAGTAAAATAATTCGGACGGCTTTTTTATTTGTTTTTATTAGTTGAATGTATGATTTTCTTTCTTTAACCTCTTTTTTTGTTTTCTTACGTTCGTGAATTTTCATGATCGGTATGAGGGAGCTAAAGAAAAATGCCGCCCCAATAATTAACGTTATTCGAATACTCGTCACTGCTTCAAATGCAAATAACACTTGAAATGCATCACTTAAGCTTCCACCCATGATGTTGCCGACAACGTTCGCTACCATCATGATTGCAAAATTAAAGCTAAATAAATGAACTCGTTGTTTCTCATCAGAGTTTTCTGCTAGTAGTGGAATCGTTGAAACTTGAATGAACGCCATAAACAGTCCACTCATAAATGCAGTCACTAATAGCATCGATTCATCGACTAAAATCGCTCGTGAAAAAAACGTAAATGCCGATAAAATTGCACCGAAAAAAATAATCTTTTTCCGCCCGACACGGTCACTAATGATTCCTGCTGGCAAAAGCATGATTGCCTGCGCCATCGCTGTCATTGCAATAACCCTTCCATTCATTTGGTCATCGAAACCTACCTCACGAATGTAATAATTGTATATAATCATAAAAATTCCCATACCAATATTAAAGAGAATTGATGATAATAAAAATAGTCTTACATTTTTGTTATAACCTTTAAATTGGGTGGACCAATCTCCGATAAATTTCCCCACGTTGGTCTACTTCCTCTCACTCACTTATTTCGCGTCCCTAAACATAATAGTCGATTTTTAATAATAATGAAAGTATTTTTTTGAAAATTTTCAAATTATCGCATTGTAATTTTTACCTTGAAATGGTTTAAGAAGCTTTGGGAAAGCTAAGGAAAAGCGCAAGGCGCCCGCCTATCGGCGAAATGCTCCTGCGATTTACTCGTCGCAAAGTTCGAGCCATAGCAAGAAGGAGACTTAATTGTACAATTAAGGAGGAGTGTAGATCATGGAAAAGAAAATCGATATAACGACGAAAGTCCAAGGCAAGCTTGAAAATGGTAATAAAATGAATCTTTTTCTGGATGAGCAAAAGGTTGGACAAATCATCATGACAAACCAAGGAAATCATTACGAAATGGCTGAAGGGTTTGAGTTTAACGAGGAAAAAATATATAAAAAGGAAAATGATACTACCGAATACACGAAAAAATACGTCGATGATTGCGATATGGGTTGGTGTTAGTTTGGAGTTTGGAGTTTTGAGGGTTGAGTTTAGAGGGTTGAGTTGGCACCTTGAGCGGTGAATTTGAATTTAGTGAAGTGTAGCAGCCCTATAGGTTATGATGGGGGATTCATCCGATTTTGAGCTAAATAAAAGGGGGTGTCGTTGTGACAGCCCCTTTTGCTTTATTAATCTTCTTTTGTCATTTCGTCGTATTGTTCTGCAGTCATTAATTTATCTAATTGAGAAGTGTCGCTTGGCTCAACTAAAATTAACCATGCTTTTTCATACGGCGATTCATTAACTAGCTCAGGAGAATCGTCTAAGTCTTCATTAATCGCTACAACTTTCCCGCTAATTGGTGCGTAAAGCTCAGAAACTGTTTTTACAGACTCGACGCTTCCAAATGGCTCGTCTACTTCAATTTCGTCACCTACTTCTGGAAGCTCAACAAATACGATGTCACCTAACTCAGACTGTGCAAAGTCAGTAATACCGATACGTACTTGCTCGCCTTCCTGTTTTGTCCATTCATGCTCTTCTGAATACTTTAGATCTTTTGGTAAATTCATCTCTTATCCCTCCAAAAGTTATGATTTGCTTATCTCCCTAATATATACTCTATTGGCAGAAAAACTTTCCATTTTCTATTATAACAAATCGTGACTCAGTTTAAAATTATACATTTTTTTTAATTTTATGAAGCTTGTTGGTAGTCGTCCAAAACGTATGAGCTCACTTGGGAGAATTACTAAAAATTGGCTTTTAATTTAACATCGGTTTAACGTGACGGTGACTGAGACTTTATTTTAGAAGATCCTCGATTGGAAAAGTTTTGCTCGTATAAAACTTGGATCTCACTCTTTTCGCTTATTTCCACGTTTCTTCAAATGTCTCCTCTTTAAACCCAACAGTTACTTTTTCTCCATCAGTAACAATCGGACGTTTTAATAACATACCATCTGAAGCTAATAACTCTAATAATTCTGCTTCGGAAGCGTCTTTAATTTTGTCTTTTAAACCTAATTGACGATATTTTTGCCCACTCGTATTAAAAAACTTTTTTAATTCTAGATTACTTTTTTCGTAAAACTCTTTAATTTGTTGTTTCGTTGGTGGATTTTCCACGATATGTATTTCCTCAAAAGAAATTTCATTTTCTTCAAGCCATTTCTTCGCTTTGCGACACGTTCCACATTTTGGATATAAATAAGCTGTTAATGACATATTTAAAGTCCCCCTTTTACTTTTTGAAGCGGTGTCCCAAAACAAAGTGTCACACACCGCTAGGCAAGAATATAGACATAAGTTATAACGCTATATTTAGTAGCTACTCGTGATGATCAGACACTTGTGGGACACCCTCTTCGTCATCATACTATGAATCTGTGCGGTTCTTCACGTCTTCTGCTCTTCTTTCCACAATATTTTCCTCATTCATCCCTGAGTTCCATGACTCTTGAATCCCGTTTTGCGCAACTTGGTCACCGATGCCATCGAACTCTTTGGCAAAATTATCTACAGCATCAACCGGAGCATCATAAATTATTTCATTTTCTGGCTTCTTCATTGGAGAACACCTCTGTTCTATTATTTGATCGTGATGATCTCTTTTATTATTTGAAGGAAAACATTGATCATACCGCGTATTTAATTTCCATAATTTAGAATTTTACATTGGAGGTGATTTGATTTGATTTGATTTGATTTATGTAAACTCCTGCTAAAATTCTTCGTGCAAAATAACTAGTAATAATCGCAAGTAAAATGGGGCGTATCGCAAATAAAATCGGATAATCGCAAGTAAAAAGTGATTAACTCAAGAAAAGATGCTTCAAAAATTCGCCGTGCAAATAAAACTGGAACAATCGCAAGTAAAATGGGGCGTATCGCAAATAAAATCAGATAATCGCAAGTAAAAAGTGATTATCTTAAGAAAAGTTCTGATATGAATTGCAACGTACAAATTTTAGTGTGACTGGCTTTTAAATAAAATTGTATAAAGTAATGTAAGATCATTCGCGAGAACGCGAAAAAGCCTCATTCGCATGAGGCTTTTTCACAGAGTTTAGTAGAGAGGAGAATGCCCTTTCTTTAGAAAGGAGGTTTATTTTATTTTGGAACCAAAAGGAACCAAATTGGTAAACATAGATGAGTTTTGAGTTTTAAGTGATGAGTTACAAAGCGACACTTCGATAAGTTTGTTTAGTATTATAATCTTCGACGCTTTATCCACGACAATTCAAAACTCAACACTATTCACTCAAAACTACAATTATTTAAACGACGTAACGTTCTGCTTCGATTACTTTTTCAGCGATTTGGCGCTTAAGTGCCACTACATTAATTGGAGTGTGACGAGTTAGTTTCTTTAACATTGAAAGCATTGTACGAACAGTGTCACCTGACTCCATTGCTACGAGTGATTCTTTTGCCGTTGCTTCCATACGGTTAAATGCTTCTTGACAGAATACTTGCGTCATTAAAAGCTTTTGATTGCTAGCGTCGAGTCCTGATTTTTCGATCGCTTTTTCAGTACGTAATACCGCTGATTCCATCGCATAGATTTCGTTGGCAAGGTCAGCAACTTTCGCTAAAATCTCTTGCTCTTGTTGTAATGCTTTACCATATTTTTGTGCACCTGTTCCAGCGATCATTAAGAAAATCTTACGTGCCATTGACACTAAATATTTTTCTTGCTCTAGCGGCTCATCGCCTACTTCTTCAGGCATCATCATCAT
>SKOL01000484.1 GCA_007120055.1 Anaerobacillus sp. | reverse complement strand
GATTGAGAGAAACTAGTGGTTTAGAGTTTCTTTGGAAAATTGCGACGTTAGAGAAAGCGTTTGACGATAATGTTGATACAAGCATCTTAGTCGTTACACCGGAAAATTTAATGGAAAAACCTCTTTATGATTATGTGAAAAATTTAAATAGTACCGCCTTTTTTGAGACAGTATTATTCATAGAAGCAGAACGAGTTTTTACTGAATACGGGATGTTTATTCATACGTTTGTATTACGTTTAGAAGATTTACTGCAGCGTAAACCGCAATATGTGATCATGTCGCAATGGTATGAAGGATTAGAAACGGCGGTTCGTAAAATAACGAAAGCAAATATTTATGATACGCTCGCAAAGGTTCCTAGAAGTGAAAATTTCTACTATATTATATGGAAGAAAGAAGGCAAAAGGAAGTTTCAAGAAACGGTTTTACCACGGTTAACACACCGTTTCATCGAAGCTGAAGCTGCCCTTGCGACCGTCGCTTTAAAATTCGATATTGAGACGATCCGTTTTTTATACCAAGATAAAAACCCGGTCTCAGAAAGTATCGAAGAGTTAATTGATAATCGCGAACATTTGCTTGATTACAACATTCCCACTTATTCAATTGACAAGTTTCGTGATCGCAGCTATTTTCACCAATATTATTGGCAAGTCCCGGTCGAAGATCATAGCTTTTTACTCGTGCGTGATCTCAATTATAATGTCGTTGATACGTTGTCACAGTGGTGGTCAAACGGAAAAAAAGGTTTATTTATGCAAATCGTCAGTCCGCCGTATTTACTTCGCGACTATTTATCGACAACCGCTAATTATTATTTAAACAATAATCGGGTAATCTCACCGTTAGCGCCACGATTATCTGAAACAAGCTGGGGAACGGCGTATTTCTTAATTGAGCGGATGACGCAATCGTTTATTTCTGAAGAAGAGTTAGCTAGTGTTTTAACTCAAGTAGGTATCGAGCATCCAAATGTTTTAGATGGAATTAATTTATTTTTCAAAAATTGCTTTGATCGCGAAGAAGATTACCAACATGCGATCGAAGTTCGAAAACAGCGTTTGTTCCACCTGAGAAAAAAAGAATTTTACGACGTGCTTACGTATAAGCTTTCGGCAAGAATTAAAGAAGCGCTGATTCCGAACTGGGGCCACTTTTATGACTTTAAAACTCAAACGGGAGAAACGGTAGCGCAGTTGTTTAAAGGGCACTTTTATCAAAATTACTTAGTTGGGCAACTTCATGCCTTTAACGGCAAGTTGTATAAAATTCGTCGAACTGATGAGAAGGTTGGGGTTGTTGACGTTAGTTTTGAAGCTTTAACAGAAAAAAGAATGTATCGTCAAGATCGATCGTATTTCATTGATGATATTGAAAAGTCTGAAAACGGGAAGGAATATGGTTCAACTACGTTAAACATGAACTTAGGTGAAACGAATTTTAACGTGCTAACCGATGGATACTTTTCATTTGATGGAGCTATTCATTTAAATCAGTTGAACAAACAAAACTATTACACTTTATCGAGCAAAGAGTTTGAGCGTGCAAAACGATCTTACCGTAACGGCAAAGTACTAAAAGTAACGTTTAAAGGCGATGAAATTAATAGTGCAGAGCGAGATAAAGTCGCATTCACACTGGCCTTTTTACTTAACGAATCGTTTTGTACCTTCTTCCCGAATGCGTATATGTACGTCGTCGCAACTTCGCCTGTTGCTGAACAATTCTTTGCAACAACAGACGAAGTTGCAACAGGCTTAAAACGAATTTTCCCTAGCCTTGAAACAAGTGGTAGTGATGCCGAATTTGATGATGAAATTTCAATTTATATTTTAGAAGATTCTCCATTACAGCTCGGATTAGTTGAAAGCGTTCAAGCGAATTGGACCCATTTGTTAAATATTATCGATGATTATGTGAAATGGGTATTAGAGGATATTGAAAGACATGGAGAATTTTTATGTTTTGGAGAAGAAACAATCGCGAGCCAATTCGACCTTGAAGGAGTTAAACAATTAATTGCGCCGATTCTTCCAACGATACCTTTAAATGAAACACGCCTTACCTTTATGGATAGGCAGCCAAAAACAGTCGTTGATGAGAATATTGAAACGAGAGAATGTGACTTTTGTGCACGAGAATATTATGAGACGGAGTTTGAACAGCTTGATGACGGTCGCGATCGTTGTTCAGCCTGTCGGAAAAGTGCGGTTAATCAAGTCGGTGAATTAATGAGCTTGTACCAACAAACTCGTCACTATTTTATTGAAAACTTTGGTATTGAGCTACGCCGTGAAATTGATGTGTATTTAATGAATGCTACTGAACTTCATAAAATTAGTGGCATGCCGTTTGTACCAAAAGCGGAATACAATCCAAGAATTGTCGGTAAAGCATCCATCGATAAGCAACGTAATATTAACGTCTACATCGAAAACGGCTCACCACGCTTGCAAACTTTGACGACACTCGCTCATGAGCTCGTTCACGTCTGGCAGTTTGACAATTTGAATGTGCATTACATGACGTTAGAAGAGCTCGAAGGCTTTGCTAGCTGGATTGAAGTCCACTTTGCAAAAGCGATCGGTGAACCACTTTATGCAAAAAAGATTGATCGAGAGTTAAGCACACGAAAAGACGCGTATGGAAAAGGTTATCGCGAAATGGTGCGTATATTAGAAGAACGAGATTTAAAATCCCCGTTTCAGTTGTATGTGGCTGAGGATGTGAGTGTTTAGTAATACTGATAAAGACCTAATTCCTACTTTAGGAATTAGGTCTTCTTCTATTAAGGGCATTTGTAGAAAATATTTCCATGTTTATGAGGGGGGAAGCGGGATAGAAGATATTCTCAAGTTAGAGTATTGAAACACATTAATTAGTACGTTGAAACGATGAAAAAAGTTTCATATTTTTACAAAAAAATCTAGATTAATGGGAAATTAACCCACAATTGTAAAGGAGGAAGCGAAACAACGTCGAACTAAAGTAGTGGTATGAAAAGATTGAAAGGGGGAGTCACGGTGGCCGAAGTAGTTTAAAACGAAAAGTCGGTACCAAGTAAAGTCAGGTGAGGGCAGCCTAACCAATTGTCCACTATCCAACTATACAACTTTTATATAGAAAGGGTGTTTTTTCTATATGGTTAATAAATATAGAATCGCAAATTCAACGAAAGAAGAGAGAAAGAAATATGTAAAAGACGCATTTGCGCTCGGTTCGATAGATTCCCCAGAACCAGCCAAAGAAGACCTTAAATTTTTTGAAGACTATATTGAAGGAAGAAAAGAGTTAGACGAAATTGAGAAAGAAATAATAGCAAAATATAATAATGAAGGAAAATGACGGAGGTAAACATATGGAATTTAAAACAACAACAAAATAAAAAAAATCCCCCAATTTGTGATCATAGAATTGACTAAAGACCAAACAACAAATTGGATGGATTTTCTTGTGCTTAATGAACCGATGATTAACCGTAAATAAATAGTTTTTACCTTTGTTTAATTTCAACTTGATCCTAAATGGATTAATCATTATAAGAAAGAGAAACTGTTTTTTTATACTTGCTATCGTAAGCTTTCCTCTTAGCGATTGCACCGTGTACTAAGCGTAAAGTATCGGCATAACGCTGGTCACTGTCGCCTCTTAAAATAACGGCAATATACTGATGATCACCGTGATTAGCAAAACTTACGAGCGTGTAACGAGAAGCGCTTGTAAAACCAGTTTTTCCTCCGGTAATCAGCGCTGAATAATGAATCGTTTCTGATCGGATTTGCTCATTGGTCCCCAGCCACGTTCTTGACATTGAATAACCATTTCGTTGTTTATACGTCGCCGAATAACTCGGTGTTGATACCAACGGGAAAAACTGTTCATGGCTAGCCGCATAGTAAGCAATTTTTGCTTGATCGATGGCGGTTGTATATTGGTTCGAGTGATGGTACCCGTGTGGATTAACAAAATTCGTGTTCGTTGCGCCAATTTCTTTTGCCTTTACATTCATTAGTTGAACAAACTGTTTCTCGGATCCGGCAACATGCTCAGCCACGGCGACAGCGGCATCATTCCCCGACGGAATCATCATCGCATAAAGGAGCTGCTCTAGTGTTAGTTGATCTCCTGGCTGAATATGTGCTCTCGAACTGTCACCTGGGATATTTCTCACTTCCTCTGACACGGTAACTATTTCATTTAGATCGTTATTTTCTAAAGCAATGAGAGCTGTCATAATTTTCGTCGTGCTCGCAGGATATAACTTTTCGTGGCCGTTTTTTGAAAACATCACGTGCTCGGGTTGATCCTCAATGATCGCAGCAGCGTGTGCATGTACCGATGTTTCAAATGTCGGTGTCGGCACTTTTCGTTTCATTTGTAATCCTGATAACCTTTCATTTGTGTTAATAGAAGATTGCCCAATTATAGAAGAAATAACATTATAGCGATCTTCAACTTGCTGCTTCTCCCCGCATAAAATACGTAAAACATCATTGAGCGGAACGTATTTTTTGCCCGCTTTAG
>SKOL01000502.1 GCA_007120055.1 Anaerobacillus sp. | reverse complement strand
GGAGGATACGTCGGTTCACCGTCGCTTAAAGTAAAGTCTCTAGCTATTGCGGGTGAGTAGGCTTTAAGTGTTGCAATTTAATAATATTTTGGAAAAACTTGGTGGGGTCGCCAAGTTTTTTCTTATTGGATTATAGGATGGGGGCGTGGCTACGGACATACGTTCCTTTATCTGTGAACAAATAGGCTTTTTGCTGAGCTATGCGGACATCAGTTCCTTTATTTAGTGGTTTTAGTGCCATTATGGTCAGGTTTTCAGCAAATAACGGAACGTATGTCCGCATCGTATATAGAATCGTTGTTTTTTGAATAAATAGAGGATTATATGTCCGCAAAAGTTTAATCCGCCCGGCCAAACCCTTTTATTTTCCTGACAAAAATAGATTCGTTATAATGTGGGATAGAGGAGTGGATACAGTCATGATCGAAGTAACTGAAAAAATGATTGATTGGCATTTTTTAAATAAAAAACAAAGCATTCGCATTTATTTTTGCTATACACCGTTATGCGGCACGTGTAAATTAGCCAAAAAAATGTTAGAGCATTGGAATACAAAACATAGCGATACATCAATATACGCAGTGAACATCAACGTCAATCGAAACCTTGCGATGAAATGGAAAATCAAAAGTGTCCCTTATGTCGTCGTATTTGTTAACGGAATGAAAGCTCATGAGTTTTACGCATTTCAATCAATAGAAAACATCGAGCGACAATTGGCTCCGTTCGTTTACCAAAACAAAAACTAACTTAAAGGTGTTTCTAGAGGGAATACTAAAAATATGATACATTAACGCTAAACTAAAAAAGGAGATAATCATGCAACAAAAATATATTGTCATTGGCGCTGGAATTCTCGGGGCATCAACAGCTTATCATCTAGCTCGCGCTGGGTGTGACGTGTTAGTTGTTGATCGCAATGACGCCGGACAAGCAACGGATGCTGCAGCCGGGATCGTTTGTCCTTGGGTGTCGCAACGGCGTAATAAAGCCTGGTACGAACTCGTGAAATCAGGAGCGAGATATTATCCTACATTAATTAAAGAGCTAGAAGCTTTAGGTGAAACGAATACTGGCTATAAACGAGTAGGGGCGATCAGCCTTCATACAGAAGATAAAAAACTAGATGGCATCCAAGAGCGCGCCTTGAAACGCCGACCCGATGCTCACGAAATCGGTGAAGTTAACAGGCTTTCACCGGAGGATTCACACGATTTATTTCCACCATTAGGTGAAGAATACAGCTCAGTTCACATTAGTGGTGGGGCACGTGTTAATGGGAGAGCACTTCGTGATGCGTTAATCAATGCAGCGATCGGTTACGGCGCGAGTTTCCGTAAAGGAGATGCAACGCTTCTTTTTCAAAAAAATCGTGTCACAGGAATTGAAGTAGATGGCGAAACGATCAATGGAGACAAAATCATTGTTACCGCTGGCGCTTGGGCAAAACAACTGATTCAACCGTTAGGGATTAACTTTATAGTCACTGGACAAAAAGCACAAATCGTCCATCTAGAAATACCTGAAACAGATACGAGCAACTGGCCTGTCGTCATGCCACCAAACAATCAATATTTATTAGCGTTTGAAGATGGGCGAGTAGTTGTAGGCGCCACTCATGAAGATGATGTCGGTTTTGACTTGCGGGTAACCGCAGGTGGGTTGCACGAAATATTCGATAAAGCATTGCGGGTCGCTCCGGGTCTAGCAAATAGCACAGTCGTTGAAACTAGAGTAGGATTTCGCCCATTTACCCCGGGATTTCTTCCAGTAATCGGCGCATTACCTAATTTTGAAGGAATTTATGTAGCTAACGGTTTAGGAGCTTCAGGCTTAACGGCCGGTCCGTACCTCGGGGCTGAACTTGCAAAACTTGCTCAAGGTCAGCAAATAGAACTTGACCTTACACGTTACGACGTAGCTGGGGCGGTTGAGTCGATTAAATAAAAAGTAATTTATTAATTTTTTGTTTGTTGAATTAAGAAACAAAAAGGAGAATTGTACAGATAAGGTGGCAAAAGAAGAATTTCTGCTTTTGCCACCTTATCAATTTTAAAGAAACTCACGGTTCCTTAATGATTATCCTCAGCTAAACCCCGAACTTGACCTACATGAATTAGTAACCGGCCCAGTTGTATTTGCCTTATAAATTTGAATCTTTTCTTTACTTTGACACTTAGGGCACGTGGCAGCCTCTTTTTTTTGAAAAGAGATGATCGATTGATAAGTGTTATTACAGCTTTTACAACGAAAATCAAAGATTGGCACTACACTTTACCTCCTTAGACTTTTTAATACCCATACCCCTATTTTATATAGCAACCATATGAACATCAAGAATAATTTATTAATCTTCTAAAAATAGGTGAACATCTATTTTTGACGATTTCAACCTAATTATCTAATAAATCAGAATTTTACAAAGGCTACGGAATAAATATTTATTAAGTTAGGTTTTAAAAAAGGAGGAGAGATTGATGGAGGAATACGGTATTTATTTCATTTACTTTTTATTGGGGACATTTTTCTTAAACACATACATTCAAGCGTTCTTAGGAATTAAAAAAAATAATGAAGAGCGAATCGAGGAAAGCAAATTGTCCGTTGTACTTTTTGTGATTTTTATATGGGGTTTATTAAATACTTACAATGAGTTTTTACTATCATATAAAGTGGCGATTATGATCGGTATTGCTATAATGAGCGTGATTTCAATCATAGTAGCGATTGTAAACAAAGCAAATAAAAAATTGTTTTTGATCCACGGAATTACGTTTGCGCTTTTAGCATTCTTAATACAATTCATAACACCAATGGTTTCATAATTATAGACAATTCTTTAACTTTGCCGCGTCTTTGTATTACATTTATTGCTAAATTAATTGTGACCGAAAAGAGTGATATATGGTAGTGGAGGAAACGTCTAACTGTGGAGCGTTAAATCGTAAGGGAAAAGTTAAGAAATGTACAAAGGCTTTGGTGGAAGTTTCTTCTGATTGGAAATTGAGATTGTCCCCTTATAGCTTATAGTAGGGTAGATAGACTTTTCTGGCATCTATAAGGGGGATATTTCTAGTTTATGCAAAGGGAATTGGTGATGGTTAATCTTTCATAAAGTACTAGACTTATTTTTATTATGACTTCTTTTATTTCTAGAAGGAATGAGTGTCACACTTTTTATTTTTAACAGCCTTTCCACTCAGGTTTTCTTTTTTCTAAAAACGCACACATTCCTTCAGTAGCATCGTTAGAGGATGCATTCATTGACATCACTTGTTTTGTATAAGCGTAGGCATGATTTTGCGGCATTTCGATTTGTTGATAGAAAGCTTGTTTTCCAACACCGATAGTGTAAGTGCTGGCCTCGGCAATTTTTTGCGCTAACACATTTGTTTCATGTTGTAATTGTTCGTATGGAACAGCTTTATTGATAAGACCTGCTTGAACGGCTTCTTCTGCTGATAACGTTTCCCCAGTTAAAAGCATTTCCATCGCTTTTTTTCGACCGACCGCTCGGCTTAAAGCCACCATTGGAGTCGAACAGAACAAACCAATTTTCACCCCAGGGGTTGCGAATTTAGAATCGTCAGCAGCAACCGCTAAGTCACAGGTCGCGACTAATTGACATCCAGCAGCAGTGGCGATCCCATGAACTTCGGCAATCACAGGTTGAGGGATCGACTGAATTGTTTCCATCATTTTAATACACGTATCAAAAAGGTTTTGGTAAAATTGCGGTGACTCGTTTTGCATTTCTTTTAAATCATGTCCA
Organism: Anaerobacillus sp.; assembly: GCA_007120055.1. The sequence continues at coordinate 764 of SKOL01000502.1, read as the reverse complement.
GCACAAAACGCAGGACCACTACCACGAAGAACGACAACCGATATATGTTTGTTTTTTCCGATCGCGGTAAAACAATCTGTCAATTCCTCCATATGATGTTGCGAAAGTGCATTTCGTTTGTTGCCACGATTCATCGTCACATAAGCAATAGCCCCATTTGTTTCTAGTAAAATATTTTCGTATTCTTTAGTGTTAGTCTCCAAGCTTAAAACCTCCTTATTATTTATCGGAAAATTCATAATCTTTTAATATCTTATTTCTATGTAAGAAGAGAAATTCCTTTATTTTTCTGGAAAATTGTTTCTATCGAATTGGAGAAGGGAGGTGAGTTAGTCTACAAAAGTATAGTGAAACATTTGCTCAATGAACGCAAAAATAGCAGTAATTGGGAAACTGTACGCATTGTAGCATCAATGTGTACAAAAATAGCAGAACTGGAAAAACCATGCATATTGAAGCGCTCAATGTGCACGAAAATAGCAGTAACTGGAAAAACTATGCATATTGCCCCGCTCAATGCGCACGTAAATAACAGCATCTGGAAAAATCATGCATGTTGAAGCTCTCAATATGCATGAAAATGCAAGTTACTGGAAAAACCGAGCGTATTGAACGATTCAATACACTCGGAAATAGAAAAAGAGCTAAATATTATATTGAAGAGAGGTCAATCACCCCTCATTCTTTCCACTCAAATCGCATAGTTCTTTAAAATTACAACTTTTACAGCGGAAAGAGAATGTTTCTTCAAAATGATCTGCTGG
>SKOL01000651.1 GCA_007120055.1 Anaerobacillus sp. | reverse complement strand
TCACCTTTTTTAACCTTATCACCAGCTGATACAAGTGTTTTTACGACCGTACCAGGCATCGTTGCTCCAATATGGTTGTTGTTCCCTTTGTCTGCCTTTACTTTCACAGAAACGGTACTCTCTACATTTTGATCTTTAATAACGACTTCACGTCGCTGTCCATTTAATTCAAAATAAAGAATTCGCGTACCATCTTTTTGGGCCTCGCCAACTGAAACTAGTTTCACGATTAACGTTTTCCCTTGCTCAATTTCCACTTTAATTTCTTCACCGAGTCGTAACCCATACAAAAATGTCGGCGTATCAAGAACTGATAAATCTCCAAACTGTTCATAAAAGCGCTGTTGGTCTAAATAAACCTTTGGATAAAGTGCATAAGAAATAATATCAAAGTCAGTTACTTGACGGTTTAACTTTTCAAATAATTCTTCTTTTAGCGAATCAAAGTTAACCGCTGGTAAGTTTTCACCTGGTCTTGTCGTAAATGCTTTCTTCCCTTTCAAAATAATTTGTTGTAATTTTTCAGGAAAGCCTTGATAAGGTTGCCCTAAGTTCCCTTGGAAAAATTCAACAACAGAATCAGGGAAGTCTAACGAACTACCACGTTCGAAAATTTCTTCTTCAGTTAAATTATTTTGTACCATAAATAAGGCCATGTCACCAACGATTTTCGAAGATGGTGTTACCTTTACGACATCCCCGAACATATCGTTAACCGTTCGGTACATCTTTTTCACTTCATTCCAACGGTTTTTCAAGCCAACTGCCTTGGCTTGCTGTTGTAAGTTACTATATTGTCCGCCAGGCATTTCATGTTCATATACCTCTGAGTGCGGAGCGTTCATGCCACTCTCAAACCCTTGATAATACTTTCTAGTATCTTCCCAGTATTCACCTAACTTTTCAACGGCTCCAATATCGACATTTGGTTGCCTTTCACTACCAGAAAGAGCATAATACAAGCTATTCATACTCGGTTGTGAAGTAAGTCCAGCCATCGATCCTACAGCAACATCGACAATATCAACACCTGCTTCAATCGCTCTTGCATATGTGAATAGGCCGTTTCCACTCGTATCGTGTGTATGCAAGTGTATCGGAATATCAATCGACTCTTTCAGTGTAGACACAAGTTTGTAAGCCGCTTCTGGTTTTAATAAACCTGCCATATCTTTTATGCCAAGAATATGCGCTCCCGATTGTTCGAGTTCTTTTGCTAGCGTTTTATAATAATCAAGATTGTACTTCGGTCTATTCGGATCTAAAATATCACCCGTATAACACATCGTTGCCTCAGCGATTTTCCCTGATGAACGAACAGCATCAATCGTTAATGTCATCCCAGGAACCCAGTTTAAACTGTCAAAAATTCGAAATACATCAATCCCTGCATCTGCCGATTTTTGAACAAATTCTTCAATAAGATTATCCGGATAATTCGTATATCCAACCGCATTTGATGAGCGAAGTAGCATTTGTAAAAGGACATTTGGCATTTGCTTTCTTAACGTTAATAAACGCTCCCACGGATCTTCATGTAAAAACCTCATTGCAACATCAAAGGTTGCTCCTCCCCACATTTCAGAAGAAAACAAATGAGGGAGCATTCTCGCCGTAGGTTCGGCAATTCTCTTTAAATCGTTAGTTCTAACTCGTGTTGCCAACAGAGATTGATGAGCATCACGGAACGTCGTATCAGTAAGTAACACTCCCTTTTGTTCCTTCACCCATTTTGCAACACCGTCAGCCCCTCTTTCATCTAAAATTTGCTTAGTGCCGTTTGGAATTGGCTCTAACAAGTTTAATTTAGGAATAGCTGGTTGATCAAATACCGGCTTTTTCACATTCTCTAAACCAGGGTACCCATTGATCGTTGTTTCACCAATAAATGTTAACATTTTCGTTCCACGATCTTTTCGTTTCGGAAAAACAAATAATTCAGGAGTTGTATCAATAAAAGATGTATTGTATTCACCATTTAAAAACTTCTCGTGTTGAACAACATTTTCTAAAAAGGCGATATTTGTTTTTATGCCACGGATTCTAAACTCCCTTAAATTCCTTAACATCTTTGATGCTGCATCTTCAAAGTTTAGAGCCCATGTCGATAATTTTACTAGTAAAGAATCGTAATACGGAGATATCACAGATCCTTGAAAACCGTTACCAGCATCAAGTCTCACGCCAAAACCGCCACCTGAACGATACACGGAAATCCTACCTGTATCCGGCATAAAATTATTACTCGGGTCTTCCGTTGTTACGCGTGATTGGATCGCATAACCGTGGCACATAATTTTATCTTGACTCGGGATATTCAGCTTTTTCCCGTGAATTTCTTCTCCATCAGCAATAAAAATTTGCGCTTGAACAATGTCGACACCGGTGACCATCTCTGTAATCGTGTGCTCTACTTGAACACGTGGGTTTACTTCAATAAAGTAGAACTCACCAGAATCAGTGACTAAAAACTCAACAGTTCCAGCGTTGATATAGCCGACATTTTCCATTAATTGAACAGCAGCAGCACAAATTTTTTCCCTAACTTCATCGGTTAACGACACACTTGGAGCAATCTCTACTACTTTTTGGTGACGGCGTTGTACGGAACAATCTCTTTCATAAAGATGAATTATATTTCCGCTACCGTCACCTAATATTTGAACTTCAATATGTTTTGGGTTTTCAATAAATTTTTCAACATAAACTTCATCATTACCAAATGCCGATTTAGCTTCTGATTTAGCTCGATCATAAGCTTCACTTAGCTCATCTTGTGATCGAACAATTCTCATCCCGCGGCCTCCACCTCCGAGTGAAGCTTTAATAATAAAAGGAAAGCCGTGTTGACGAGCAAAACTACTTACTTCTTCCACGCTATTAACTGGACCATCACTTCCTGGAATAACCGGTAAACCGGCATTAATCGCTTGTGTCCGTGCTTGCACTTTATCGCCAAACATAGTTAAATGCTCAGAACGCGGTCCTATGAAAATAATCCCTTCTTCTTCACAACGCTTCGCAAAATGAATATTTTCAGAAAGAAAACCGTACCCTGGATGAATAGCATCGACACCATTTCGTTTAGCAATTTCAATAATTCCATCAATGTCTAAATAAGCATCGATCGGCTTTTTTCCTTCACCGACTAAATAAGCTTCATCTGCCTTATAACGATGATAAGCACCCGTATCCTCATTAGAGTAAATGGCAACAGTACGAATATGTAGTTCTGTACAAGCTCGAAAAATTCGAATTGCTATTTCACCACGATTTGCGACTAATACTTTTTTGATCTTATTTAACCTATTCATGATACAACGCCTCCTGACAATTTTTAACCACCTACACATCTGATGATCTGCTCATAAGCACTCCAAAATAAACTTAATAACTATCATACATTTTTTCAAAAAATATTTAAAGGAAATTTTATTAAAAATGCTGAATTTTTCAATATTTCACTTGATTGAATTTCACTTTAAAATTTCTCTTATCGCTTTTACTATTACCCAACCGTCTGAATAAAACGTCCCTATTTTATATGGAATTAAATTCATCACACATACCCAAAGATTAAATAACGCAAACCATTGAAGCCATAGCGTAATAAAGTCGAGGTCATTTCCTAAAACTTGGGAAAATAAAAGAATAGCTATGAAGCCATTTAGTAATGGACCTCCAAGGGAGATCCAAATTTGTTTTAAAGGAGATAAGTATGAAGTCAATTCAAAAAAAGTTGCTCCTCCATAAGGAAATATACGAAGAACAAACGTTAAACTTTTAAATTTAAAGTGAATGAGCTTTTTGCCACTCCCAACACTTATTGTGACATTGTCAACGAAATAAAATTTAGTCATAAAGTAATGTCCTAATTCGTGAAGTAAGGTAGTTAGAGGTATAATTGTAAAAAAGCAAAAAATGATAAATAATATATATTCCATAAGTTCCCCTATCTTTCTTATCTTTAGAAAAGCGGAAGGCGCCCGCCTATCGGCGAAAACCGGTGGAAGACCTGCCCGTAGCGGTCAGGTTTTAGACCGCAAGGGAAAGTCTGAAGCGGTCGAGCCTATGGCGCCTAGAGCTAGACACCTTTCCAAGTCAACTATTATATACTTTCTTATCTTTTTAAAAAAAAGATGACTTCTGTTTGAGCGCTTCCCATCTAAAACCAAAAGGGATGCTCAAAAGAGTCATCTTTTTTAATAAAGTTATCTTTTCATAGACGCTTCATGAAGAGCTGCAAGTTCCCGTTCAAGTGCAGCTAACAATTCCTTACCTTTTTCCTCTTCTATGAGCTCAAGGCGGATTGCGAAATCAATTTCCCTAGACAAGCCGAACATTTGGGTATCTAAAACCTCTTCATAAAGAGGGCATTGTGGCATTGTTAAGTTTGCCATTTGAACTTCGATAAGTTTTAAAATCTTATTTGCATCCGCTTTTAGAAGGGCGTACGCTTTTTCGTTATGTCCTGTTTGAACATCGTTAGACATTGGTTATTCCCTCCCATACGAGTTGTGTCACTGTCCCTTATTAC
>SKOL01000069.1 GCA_007120055.1 Anaerobacillus sp. | reverse complement strand
GTTAACAACTACAATGAATTAAGCAATCAATTAGAAGGAATCGTTGACGAAACTGGAGCTAATTATTTAGCTCAATTAAATCAATTACAAGAGCAATATGAGGTCATCGCAAACGAAGCCATCTTAATGAAACAAGAAGAACGCACAGATGACATGATCGCCCTACTACAAAGTGAAGGCAGTCCAATTATCATAAAATTCGCTGAAACCTCAAATCAATTTTTACAATACCAACAAATGATGAAAGATGAATTTCGTGATTTAGTAAATAGTAGTATGGTTACTATGATAACTACCTTAATGATTGTTTCTACGATTGCCTTATTATTCGCAGTTGCCGTCACATATATCATTAGTAAACAAATTTCAAAACCAGTGTTAGCCATTTCACAAGCTGCTGAAAAAATCGCCAATGGAGATTTAACAGGGGAAACATTACAAATTAAAAATCGTGATGAACTAGGAAGGTTAGCCGAGTCGTTTAATAAAATGCATGCTAACTTAAAAAATATGATATTTAAAGTGAGCGATTCAGCAAATGATCTATCAGCATCTTCTGAACAATTATCAGCTAGTGCTGAACAAACGTCGACAGCAACTAACCAAATTGCTCTAAGTATTACAAACGTATCGGAAAGTTTACAAAACCAATCTGATCACGTAGATGAAACGAGTCAAACCGTCGGACAAATGGCTGTAGGAATTCAACAAATTACTGAAAATGTCGTTACAGTGACAGAGTCCGCGACAGACGTTCAACAGTTATCGGACGAAGGTAGTGAAAAAATTAAAGACGGAATTAAACAAATGGGGCTCGTAAATGATAAAGTATCACGCTCAAAAGAAATGGTTGAAGAATTAGGCGTTCAATCAAAAGAAATTAGTCAAATCGTCGACCTCATTAACAATATCGCTGACCAGACGAACTTACTCGCTTTAAACGCTGCGATCGAATCAGCTAGAGCCGGTGAGGCTGGAAGAGGATTTGCAGTTGTCGCTGATGAAGTTCGAAAACTCGCTGAAAAATCAACAAAATCGACAAAACAAATTTCAACGATTGTTGAGCAAATTCAGTTGAAAATTGCTGAAATCGTTGAGGCGATGGATAGTGGCGCACATGAAGTTGATAAAGGAGTATCAGCGGTGAATCAAACGGGTGAAGCCTTCAAAAAAATCCAAAAGGCCGTCAACAGTACAGCAGGACAATTACAAGACGTTTCTGCTACAGCACAGCAACTTGCATCTGGTTCTGAAGAAGTAACAAAGGCGATGAGTGATGTTAGAAAACTAAACCATACAATTACTGGTCAATCACAAGAAGTGTCTGTAGCCGCAGAAGAACAACTTTCTTCGATGGAAGAAGTTTCTCATTCCGCAAAACAATTAGCAGACATGGCCGAAGAGTTACAAGAATTAGTGAAAAATTTCAAAGTATAATCATACCGACGAATAACTGTTAGTACAACTCTTTCACTATTAACCATTGTACTGACTGACACCTTAGATGGTATAAAGAATTGAAGGCTTTCGCCACAACTTGCGAAAAGCCTTCATTCGTTTAATAAGAATCTTCAAACGTTGTATATAGTGCTGGATTTACTAAGGAAATGTTTGAAAAGTCTAAGTCGTGGATCCCCGCTCCGTTCGTATAAGCACTAATTTCTTGTTCGATTTTATTTAAATCGTCTTGAATATGCGCGTAAGGTTCATTATTGTTTTGGAGTTGCGTCATTTTTTCACGAAGCATTTGACCAGTTTCAGTTAATACATAAATTTTTTCAAGCTTCTCAAAATAAGTTAGTCCAGGCTGCTCCATTTTTCAAACCTCCTAAAAATTGTTGTATCTATATTCTGACTTTTTTTCGTTGTAATTATTCTAATTACTGCTGATGTTAAATTAGATATATCAGTATTCATAACTAAATACCTCTCTATTCATCAGATTCTTTTAGTTTGACGATACTGTTTTCTTTACAGATGCTTTTTCTTGAACAATTTGAAATCCGTATAAAAGAAATGCCAACACCATAAAAACATTCATTAGCTGGTACTTTTTCATACGCACTAAAGATGCAATTCCAAACTTTTGAAGATAAGGCTCTAAAAGATATGTAAAGGATGCATGTGCAAATAAATTTAAGCCTGTATATTTTATTATATTGCCGTAAGTATACTTCAAAATCCAAAAAGAGCTTACAAAGAATGAACCCCAGACAAAAGGAAATGAGCCCGAAACGGAAGGATGGATTTTTTCGTACCACCACCACCATTTCCTTTTTTTAGCTATATAGTTTACAATTCTCACTAAAATAGCCATAAAGAGAGAGGCTGGAAAAAACTGTTTAATCGATTTCTTATCTAAAAAAACAAGCGATGACCAAGAAAAAACCATCATTAAAACTAAAAGTAGCTTTGAATATTTCATATCAACTAACAACCTCCCAATTTCTCTATTTTGAGTAATTTTCCCTATAAAATGAGAAATTATTAGTGGGATAGCTAACGGGACCTAATGGTTTTCTTCGCCTCTCTCGTCTAGAAACTAATTTATAAACTCCGGAAAACCTAAGATGAATAATACCCATACACCAATTAATATGTGCGAAACACTTACACCGATGATCGAGGTTTGACGTGCATACATCCAACCCCAAAACAGACCTGGAATAAATGCTGCTAAAGCAAATACTGTCCCTATATGAGTGTGCGCCACGGCAAATAATAAATTAGAGAGTAAAATCGCTTTAAATGTTTTTCCCTTTCCATCCGGAAGTAAAAGGTGGAACGCTGATTGAAGTCCGCCTCTTGCGATAAATTCTTGTATGAAGCAAAAAACAATATAAATAACCACAGTTCCCGTAAAGATGGTCAACGTAAACTCAATATCAGTAAACGCCGCGCCTAAATTAAATAAAGGAATATGTGAGTACGCTGGGACAAACGTAATAAGCCCCCATTTTAAAAACACGAAAAAAATAAGTATCGGAAGCGTCAAGAGCGTCGCCTCACGAACATGCTTTCTCCAGTTGGTTAGTGTCAAACCGAATGTCGCAAATGAATAGCTACTCTTTTTTATAAATATAAAAATAACAATTGTAAAAAGTCCAATTAAGGCGATATCGACAAACGTTGAAACACCAAAATGTTCGACAAAGCTTCGAAGTGGAATTAAACTTAATGTGTATAAGGAAAAGACGATCAAAACTGTCGTCATTAAGTTTGCAAAATCGTGATAGGATTTCTTATCATCGATTTTTTGATCAATCTCGTTAATTTTATAGGCTCCGTTCGTTTCTTTAACAATCACATCAATTTCCCCTTATTTATTCAACTTCTCCTGTAGTTTCGTTAAAATCGCTCGCAACAACATAACGTTGAATTAATTGTTATTATTCTATTATAATTTCTTTGCAGCGTCGTATATAGGGAAATAACCGATAATATTGCTAGTAAGTAAGGGCAATTTTTCATAAAAAAACCATTGCTAAATTTTCTTAGCAATGGCATGTGTTAAAAAATTTTATTTCGTTCCGTTAAATTCGTCATCAACTTTTTTCAAAAATTGACTAATCACGTATAAATATTCACCTGTTTCTTCTAAATACGGCATGTGAGCACTGTTTTCGAAGACGTGGAACTTTGAGTTTGGTGTTAGTTCACTAAAAAGTTTCGTCGATTTTGGTGTTGCTTCATCATAATGGCCGCACGTATAAAGAGTCGGAATCGTCATTTCTTTTAGTTGTGGTGTACAGTCAAACGATTTCAAGTTTCCTGTAACGTGAAATTCTGAAGGTCCCCACATCGTGTTGTATACCTCTGGTCCTTTATATTTGGCGCCCTTTTTAATAATTTCAGGCCAAGGATCAAGGCGACAAACGAAACGTTTGTAAAACTCAACTGTTGCTTCCTTGTATTCTGGTGAGTCTGTCGTGCCGTTCTCTTCACATCTTTTTAAAGTCGCTTGTACTTCTTCAGGTAGTTGTTTGCGATTTTCTTCCTGATCTTCAGCCCAAAGTGGTGCGCTTAAGCATGGGCTAGAAAAAATGATGCTTGTTACATTGCTCGGTTTTTTCGCTAAATAATAAGCAGCTGCTAATGTCGTGCCCCACGAGTGCCCTAAAATATGTACTTTTTTAAAATGGAAGTGGGCGATCACTTGATCTAACTCATCTACAAAGCGATCTAAAGTCCAAAGCTCTTTGTCTATCGGGCGCTCAGACTTTCCGCAGCCTAATTGATCATAAAAAATTACAGGACGTTCTTTAGCTAGAACTTTTAACCCTTGCATCGAAAAGTGTGATGAACCAGGTCCACCATGCAATAAAATGACTGGTGTGTTTCCAGTTCCTTCGTCATGCTTTTCGTACCACACTTTCCCGCCACTTACTTCAATAAAACTTTCTGTTGTTGTCATAAGCTCTCCTCCATATTTAATAACGTTACTTTAAAGGTTATCATAATTGTCTGCGAAATTCTCATTTTTAGCGTTACGTCATGACAGCAGACAATTTATTACAGCATTATGTGCAGCTTGTAAGGGAAAATTAAAACGAACTTTTAAATGAGAGGTGTGGACAAATGGAAAACGAGCACTTACGCGATAAAATAACGATTGAAGATGATGAAGGAAATGTTGAGGATTATAACGTTGAAGCTCTTTTTGATATGGAGGAAAATTCATATGCCCTTTTACGTAGTCATGAAGATACGCTTCTTATGAGAATTGAAGAAAATGAAGATGAACAATATTTAGTTGGGATTACGGATCCCGTTGAAAGAGATGCGATTTTAGATGCCTACCAGATCGCCGTAGATGCTAATCCTGCAGATGCGAATGATCAAGATCATCTACAATAAAAATAAATTGTGATCCATAAGGAAAGTCTCCCCCAGTTTAATACTAAATAAGCTGGGGAGACTTTGTCACGCTCCCCTAGTTCGTTATAATGGTAACAATTTGATCTTCGATACTTTTCCCAGAATGGTCGTCGATTAAATTATTCAAGATGATAGAAAATATCAGTGTTTCACCCGTTTTTGTTTTCGTGTAACCAGAGATCGAACTTACGGTCGTCAGTGTCCCTGTTTTCGCATGAACATTTCGATAAGTTGAAGCATCTTTCAATCGGTATCTTAACGTCCCCCCTATTAACTCATCATTAACACCAGCTACTGGTAAGGATTCATAAAAAATCGGAAACCACTCTTGCCCTTGAACCTCATATAACAATGTTGAAATTTGATTAGCTGAAATTAAATTAACATGTGAAATACCCGAGCCATCTCTTAAAAAAAGTTGCTTTCGGTTTAAACCGAGTTTTTCGAGTTCAGTATTGATGACTTCTAGCCCTTTTTCCCAGTTTCCTTCCCAGTGGATCTTCTTCCCCATTTCTTTTATGAACATCTCAGCATAAGCATTGTTACTGAGTTTCATTAACGGGACAATGAGTTGTGACAACGGCTTTGATGAATATTTAGTTAACATCGAAGCTTCAGTTGGTGTTGCAGCTCTTTTTATTTTTCCTGTTAGCTTAATGCCGTGGTCTTTTAGAGACTGTTTGAATAAATGTAAGGTGAAATCGGTTGGCTCCCAAACAGCTATAGAGCTTTCAATCACCTCATCGTTAAGAGGAACCTCCCCATTTATAACTATTGAATTTGTTCCGTGTTCGCGGTAAACGTTGAGAGTGTTTTTTCCCTTTTCGGTAACCGTTTTTGTTTCATTAATGACTTTTATTTGCTCGTTGTGAGGCTCAACAGTTACTAAAGCTTTTTTACCTACCGATTCTCCTGGCTGAACCTTAACAATCACTGTCCCTGGATCGTGATGCTTTATGGCGGCAAACGTTAAAGCTGAAATTTGTGCACCGTAACCCATGGTTTCATCACTCCACGCTGACAACTCCCACAGCTAAAGCAGTGGGGTTCTAGGATACTTGCAAGCTTCTCAATGGTGCCCTTATCTTTCTTTTCAGAAAGAGTTTCCACCAAAGCACTGGCGTACTTTTTCCTAAAACATTAACGGACGTATTGCGCAAGGGCAAGGCACTTCTCTCAACAAGCCTAGAAAGACTCTTGATATGCTTGTCGTTCCGACTTCTTTTGGGCGGTGTCACGACCAATCAGGTTTGCTTTTATGCGACAAACCAGCGCAGTGTTCGATCTTGGGATTGTTTTAAACGTTCAACCTCAAGGTTGTGTAGTTTCACAAATTTATTCCATTTTTCGTTACATAAATCTATATCAACAGAATTAAGCGTTTCGTTTGTGTTACTTATTAAAAAAGCACTATATAAATCATGTTGGATGAGGATTTGTCCAAAATTATTCCAACGTTCAGAGAGTTGTTTTTTCCTGTATTCTCCTGTTATATGGTTGAATTGGCTCGCTTTTGTTGCATAAGTATTTATTTTTTTCAAACAACGACCTTGATAACCAAGTTTTCGGTCAATGATTGTTAATAGTATCGCAGGAGCACGACGAGCTATTGATTTACCATATCTTTTTTTACGATTGATTTTACCATTCTTCTTATTGCGAGTTGTATTTTTTGAACGTTTTTGTAGAGAATGAAACCGCATGGTTTCGACTCGAATATCAGAACCAAGGCAAAGGATTTCGTTTGCTAATTTTTCGTGAGACATTTTCCTTTGAACAGAAATTTTACGATAAAATTCTTTTCTTTTTTTTCGTAGTTTTTCGTAGTTTTTAGAATATGTCCAACTTAGTCTTCCTTCTTTTATTGTTCCGTTTTCATTAAAATTAGTAGGATTGGTCTTTCTTTTCGACCTATCCATTTTACGTTGAATTCGTCTGAGGTTGCTTTCATCCACTTTACATTCGGGCGCAAGTTCTTGAAGTTGTACTTTTTCGTCACTGCATATCGCAATTGTAGACGTACCGATATCGATACCTACGCGTTTTGTTTCATCGTTACAAACCTTACGATTTCTTTTTTTAGGCGGATAGCCCCCTTGAATAAGTTGAACAAAATAACGAACTTTACCACGTACTTCACGTTTTAAAATACGAACGTATTTCGTCTGATCCATTAAAGCCAAATGCGCATATTCATCGTTTGGTTTCGGTGAAACCGGCACACAGAGCCAATTTTTAGGTTTAGGGTTTTTCTTTGTTGGTTTATCACCCCAAAGAATGTTGCCTTTTGCAAATCTTAAGCCCGTTTTATTTGATTTATTCTCAACTGAAATATCATCAGTGTTATTTTTAAAGTGAACTTTTTTTGATTGACCAAAATGGAGTTTCTCAACAGCTTGAAAAGCTCTAGTTGCAAGTTTTTGTGCTTCAAAACTTCCGATGTGTTCTTTAAACTTCTTTTGAACAGACTTCACAAAGCTATGTATTCCATATTCAGAGAAAGAATAATTTAATCGAATATTTGAAAGTAGACGATCCCGTTCTTTTGACTTTGGTTTTTTAAGGAGGATGCGATATTCTTTATCCGACTTTATTGCTTGATGTCGTTTTAAAGCTTCACCTAGGCAAGAGTTATAGACAACTCTAGCCATCTTGAACTTCTTTTCCAAACGATGTTGTTGCCAAGTGGGGATGGTGATGGGGAATTCAATGGTATAAGTCGGTGTCCGTTTTCTTGCCATAGCCTTCAACTCCTTTCTAACTCCTTTTCTTTTGATTTTCAACGTATCTTTTCATCGTTTCGCTCGATACATTACCAGCAGTAGAAACAAAAAATGAACGAGTCCAAAGACTTTGCAAGTGTTGAAGGTGCGGGAACTCTTCTCTTAGTTTTTTGGAAGTGAACCCTTTAATTTTCGCCATAATTTCAGAAGGACTTAGATTAGGTAGCGCATTAAGAAACATATGTGTATGGTCCTTATCACATTCAATGGCTACAATTTGTATTTCAAATTCTTCGCACACTTCTTGAACCAATTCTTTAAAACGTTTTTCTACATCATTACGAAGAAATATTTTTCTTCGATAACGAGGACAAAAAACAAAATGATAGTTTAATAATGAAACGGTTGTGTTTGTTCTTCTATATTTATCCATGCACTTATTGTATCAATTTCCAACTATAACAGCAACGCCTACACCAAAAAAAGAATGAATTTCAAATACTTGAAGTGCCACAAACCTTTGGTTTTTCAGAGACACTCCGTATTTGACCTCACTATCATCCAACACCTAAAGGAGGGGGATTTCTCGTTCGGGGAATCTGTAAAAAATCATATAAACTTTTTTCAAAAATTGCTGTTTCATGACTAAAAACCGTCGCAACTTGCATATTAATGAAAAACAAAATCGTGAAGAGTGAAATGATCATTTTTTTACAGATGATAATTCTTCCTTTCTTTCTAGGATTTACTTATCCTTGATGGTAGTATGGATATGAGAAGTCAGGATCATTCACTTGTGCTTTTTACTGGTAGCGTGATTGGCGCTGTAATTCTTTCTGTATTTTCTATTGTTGGTATATCCAATTCTTTTATAAATAGTTTAAGTGGAAAAATGGCACGTAGGGGTGGTAGCTTTTGTTTTGGCAAATCGTCGTTTTGGTAGTGGCATCAAATTTAGACGACCTTGGCGTCGGCTTTTCATTGGGGATCAAAGGGAAAATTCCGTGGCGAGTGATTTGGATCATTTCCATTTTATCAGGGGTTACGATGGCTGCAGGTTTATTGATTGGAGACGAACTTGCGGAATACATCCCCGGGAATTGGGCTATATACATTGCCTCACTTGTATTAGCTGGGATTGGGATTTGGTTGATTTGGCAAGGGTTTAAAGTTCCCGAAGAAGACGACCCGAATCCAACTGCCAGTAAGATTGGTTGGAAGGCAGCGATTATTTTAGGTTTAGCCCTTGGAATTGATTCGTTTGCTGCTGGCTTTTCAGGGGGGTTAACCGATTTTCCGATCATAGTAACGAGCGTATTCGCCTGGTTGACTAGTTTGGTTTTCGTTTGGCTCGGTTCGACTTTTGCCGGGGCTGTCAGTGTAAAAGTTGTACGTGACTATGCAGAGCTTTTTTCTGGGGCATGTTTTATCCTATTGGCGGTCGTCGTTTTGTTTTTTTAGAAAATGAATGAGGGTGTTCAAAAATGCACCACCATTAGAAACGTCATTGGCAGGTTGTAAAAAATGCTTGTCAGTGGTGACCTGATATCTTGCAACACCCTCATTGTGTTTCCTTGATTTATTTAGATACAAACCGATTATTGGTAACCCAAAAGCGCCATTGGTAATCTTTCGCGGCCCCACTATTAGGTATTCCAATTCTAGGGCCAGATGAAATTGAGGATGGTGTCGGCCCCTCAGCAATATATAGTGGCGGAGTATATAATGGTCTGCCGTAATCTTCTTTTCTTATATCAAAAGCCTTCGTTAACTTCCCTGGTCCATTCGTGAGTTCAACTTCTTTTTTATTGATACCACGTCTTTCATACATTAACTCGATCCCGAGGTGCGGTTCAACCGCTCTAATTAAAACAGCCTCTGGATGATCCACTTCACCGCTAACGACATTTACTAAACAATGCGTATGCATCACGTATGTATATGTGTATCCAGGTGGGCCAAACATAACTTCCGTTCTTTTCGTACGTCGGTTTTGAAAACTATGAGCAGCCTGATCTCCTGGGCCAATATAAGCTTCGGTTTCCACAATAAAACCCGCAGTAATTCCTTCATCGGTTTCCTTCACTAGTAATTTGCCAAGTAAAGCTTTTGCTAAATTAAGTGTTGGTTGTTGAAAGAATGAACGGTCTTTAGGGTCCGGTAAGGTCATTTCAAATCTTCCCCTTAAAAAAATATATACTCAGTATTATGTAATAGCACCAAAAATATCCGTGTGCATAACGCACACGGATAACAAGTTCATTAGATAAATCGGAACACATCAAGTGTGTCTTAACAAAAAAGATTACAAACTTTCCCCAAATCTTGACGATATTTATCAACTAAAGCATCTGGCCAATCGGAATCTGTTGTTAATGTACCAAAGAAAAAGCGTAATACATTCGGCTCTTCAACAAATTTCAATCCACCGATAAGCCTACGATTTTCGTATAGCCATGTAATTCGATCGATAGCATATTTGACTTGCGAAAGTGTAAACACTCTTCTTGGCATCGCCAGGCGTACGAGTTCCATATGGGCTAATTCTTCGATACCATCTTCATCTCGTTGCTCGGATAATGTCCCTCGCTCCATTCCGCGGATCCCGCTGGCAATATAAAGGGCTGCGGCAAGTGCCCCTGCTGGGTATTTCGTTTGTGGTAAATGATCTAGAAAGGCGCTCGCATCAAGATGACAACCTAAGCCTCCAGCTGGTGTGATTACCGGTACCCCTCTTTTTTGAAGTTCATTCGTCATGTAAGCAATAAACTGCGGTGCTTGGTTAATCATATTTTCGTCCATCGTTTCTTCTAAGCCGACCGTAATCGCTTCCATTTCACGAACGGACATTCCACCGTATGTGAGAAAGCCTTCATATAAAGGAATTAACTCGCGTACTTTCATAAACGCCTCTTTGTTGTTCGTACAAATGCCGCCACCACGACCATTTCCTAGTTTTCTAGCTGAAAAATAAGTGATATCACAAAGGTTAGAAATCGCTCTTGTAATCTCTTTAATCGTCATGTCTTTACATTGTTCTTCGCGCTCTTTAATGAAATAAAGATTATCAGCTAGTAAACTAGCATCCAGTATAATCATTAATCCGTGCTCGTCACAAACTTGACGGACTTCTTGTAAATTTTTTAGAGAAAAAGGTTGCCCACCTATTAAGTTGGTTCCAGCTTCCATTCGTACATAAGATATTTTTTCTGCACCATTTATAGCAATGAGTGCTTTCAGTTTATCGACATCCATATTTCCTTTAAACGGGTGTTCACTATTAATCTTCAATGCTTCATCAATAAATATTTCTTCAACCTTTCCTCCATTAATAACGATATGAGCTTTTGATGTTGTAAAATGGTAATTCATCGGGACAATCGTATCTGGTTTAACGAAAAGTTTTGATAGAAGGTTTTCACATGCGCGGCCTTGGTGTAATGGTAAAAAATATTCGGTATCAAAAATTTCTCTTACTTTTTCATCAAGTCGTGTAAATGTTTCAGAGCCAGCATAGCTATCATCAGCTTGCATCATCGCAGCTTGTTGCTTATCGCTCATAGCATTAACACCACTATCCGTTAGCATATCCATAAAAACGTCAGGGTTTTGTAGTAAAAACGTATTGTATCCTGCTTTTTCCATTGCCTCCTGACGTTGTTCGATCGGTAATAGGTTTAACTTTTGAACGATACGTACTTTATGCATCTCTAAAGGAACTGCATCACCATAAAAAAACTTCACTTCCGACATAACATACCCTCCTGCTAAATACTTTTATAGTTTGGAATTTTCTGATATTGGTTCAATTATACATATAACAGGTGAGGATAGCAACACAAATTAACGCGTTTATGCATTAAAGTTTTAAAACAGGCAAATATAATACCTTGGGGTTACTAATGGAATCTGGCATTGCCGGCTTCAATATGATGTTTCTTTCGGTTAGTTGCGCGTAAACGTCACAATCGAGCACCGATCGTGACCGTCAATCTAAAAAAGCTATAACAAAAGGAACGATCAGCAAATGATCGCTCCCTTCGATTCCCCCGTCATTCTTGAATCAAGTCCAACTCGTTGAGCCTCCCAGTTCATCACCAAAACTAATAAACCAGTAAAACTACAATCAATAATTATAAATTTTAAATTTAAATTGCACTTTAAATAAAGCTACGAAGCGTCACTCACAATAATTTTTAATTTTGAATTTTTAATTTTACATTAACAAACTAACTCTACCTCTTATTTTTTTCCAACATAACATACAACAACCCTGTTATAACAAACGTTACAAAACCTGGCGACCAACTTTCTGGTAAAAGTAAATAAATGACCATTCCGATGGCGACGCAAATAAACCCTTTCACATTGTAATGATAGCTTTCACTAGCAATCATTTCAAAATCATCGGCCGATAAGCTTCGTTTTTTCACTAAGATGAAGTCAGTGACAATCACCGATGATAACGGGATAACAAAGGCACCTAAAAGTGAGATATACACTTGTGCTTCATCAACTAATGTAGGAAACCCGCTCAATGTAATCGCAGCGACACCGAATATAATCGCACTTTTTACTCTCCCTACTTTCGGGATACTATTTAAAAGACTATAACCACCGATATAGGCATTCGCCAAATTGATCGAAATCATTGATGCCATCGCGGCCACAAAAATAATGGCGATAAATAATGTTGAGTCTGTCATTTGCGACGAGACGACATATGGATTCCAAGTACCCGCAAGTGTTGCTGTATAAGCACCTAGAATTGCTGTGAGCATAAACCCGAACATATTACCAAAAAATAAGCCGTAAAAACCGTGCTTAGACGATTTTGCATATCTCGTCATATCAGATGCAGCACTTACACCCGAGACGTATTGCACAAAAGCGAGACTAGCAAAAAAGAGCATCGTACTTAACTGATTCGTCCCTTCTTTTGTCCAAACGTCCGTAAAGGTCATGCCAGCATCGGCAGAAGTAATAAAAATATACAACATCACGACTCCACCTAAAAACAACACCGGTAAGAAATATTTTGTTACCTTTTTCACCGCATGAAAACCGATTAGTGCGAGTATCGCCATGATCGTTGCCATCGTTAGTGCCAACGGAATAAATGGAATTTGAATTCCTGCAAACCGTTCAAGGATTTCTTTTAGAAGATATGTACCACCGATTGTTTGAACACTAAACCAATATAACGAAGTAAGAGTCCGAACTGGTGAAGCTAAGTAACGAGCCCCTTTTACTCCCATAATCGAGCGGATCGCATATTGCGCCGGTATTCCATATTTTGCTCCAGGCAGTGCTAAAAAAGAAACAAATAAAAATGCGAGCCCCGCACCAAGCATTGTCGATACGACGGCATAAAAGAAAGAAAGCCCCCCTTGTAGCACCGCTAAAGCAGGAACTAAAACGTTACCAGCGTTCACAGAAATGGCCATTTGAATCGTTGCATATTCCAAGCTTGTAGTCGTCCGTAAGTGATTAGGAATTGCTTCTAATCCGTAACGTTCGATCACTTGCTTTTTCTCAACGTTTTGAAGTTTTACCTCCCCCATGTGCTCCCTCTTTTCCATTAATCTTTTCGTAATCCATTTACCCACATACATCTACATTTAGCTGACAACCATTTCCCCCCACAGACATTCATTAACCTATTAAACTCTTAAAGCGATTTTCGCAATCTTAAAAATATCACTTGGCCGATGAGCGACATAATTTGGAGGCTGTTTTTCCGTCGCTTCAATAGCGTCAAAGCCCCAACTCACCCAAATAATTTTAATATTTGCTTCTTTACACGCAACTATATCTCTTAATTCGTCACCGACATACAGCACTTGAGAACGTTTCAACCCGTGCTTTTTCAAAAAAGTTTTTAAAACTTGATCTTTACCAAAAATATTTTGTGAACAAATCACATCGCTAATCGTGTCAATCTTATTTTTCCTTAGAAACTCTTTAATCGTTGCCTCAGAATTAGATGAGATAATCGCAATTTCGTAACCGTGTGCTTTTAAGCGGTCAAGCAATTCTTTTATCCCGTCAAAAAGCGCTAATTGACCTGTTGAGTTTCGGTACCGGCTTAAAAACTCTAACGCCGCAAAAGGAATTTTATAGATTGGAAAATTAAGTTGACGACACCTATCGACGATTGAAAGTTTGCGAAGTGCCTCAATTTTTTTAGAGCTAAGTGGTTCAAATCGGTATTTTACTGCTAACTGATTAATAATTTTTATCGAAAGATCCTTTGAATCTACTAACGTCCCATCAAAATCAAAAATAATATATTTTTTCAAAATAAAAACTCCTTTAATGAATTTCATCATTCATTATCCCCGTCACTAAATCAATATGTAGTTGCACCAAAACACTTTGCAACTTATAATTGTTTGATGTGACTCTTTTTTGGTAATTATGAAATTCACTCCGTTATGACTAAAATTTCAGTTTCCAGACGCTCATTAATGTTTCTTTAAAAATACAGTTTAGTATATGCGTCACCTTATCGTTCGTTTGGGCCGGTAGTTGTTTTACAATATCTTCCATAAAAGCGATCTCCTGCTCGATGAATACATTTAATCGTTGATAGTTCGGTCTTCCTTCTTGCCCTATCTTCAACTTCACAAGTTCATTGACTTCCCGCTCAACCTCTTTGTCCCTACAAATATCTACAACATGCTTTTGAAAATCAAGTAGTGGAAAAGTTCTATTTTTTTCTATAGAAAGACAAGCTAAAATAGGTCGAAGTACATTTAAATAGGTCTTCACATTCGTTTCGTCAACTTGTTGATAATTTCGTTTTGCCATATGTAAATAATGATAGCCTACGGCACGTAGTGAAACCGTATCTTTTGTTAATTCACGCAATTGGTCAATCACGTTACTATTTTCAATATAAATGATTGGTGAATGAAGCCATTCTAAAAGGCTCGGGTTAGACTTTCCAAATAACTGTAAAGCCTTTTTAAAATCCCATCCGTGCATATCTAACTGCTTACTAATTGGCGCGTTAATAACATCTTCCATTTTATTGATCGATAAATACGAATCGACACGATGAATGTATATAAAACGAACATCATAATCGCTGTTCTCATTTGCAAGACCATATGCTCTACTTCCTGCTTCACAAGCATATAAAATTCGAATCTCATGATCAGCTTCAATTTTCGAGAGGTGTTTTAAAATTGTCGTTTTCATGCTACACCACCTTTAAGGCTTTTTTCTAAAAGTTTATTTTCCGTCAATAAAAAAGCTACAATGCTTACGAAAAAGCACATTTTCAAAAAGAATAAAGACAGCGTCGCAATAGACACTGCCTTTATTTTACCATACAGCTTTGCTTTAAGAGCGTTATTTTAAAATAATAGTTCGTAAACTTCACTTAGTTCATGGGCTCGTTTTTTGTCTTGTTCATTTTTTGCGTACTGAATTTCATTTTTTAAGACGAGGTCTAAAACGGCCATTTCCGCTTCGTTTAAATCATTGACAAAGTCACCTTCGTTTTTGTACTGGTTTTCTTTTAATTTTTGATATATGCCTTGGCAGCTTTCGTATTTCTCCGTGTAGTTTGATAATGATTCCCGTAAATATCCTAATGTTACATCCATCAAAAACAACCCCCGTTATATATTATTTTTTTCGCAATATGTATCAACGATTTCTTCAATTTGACTTGGTGCCGGAGATTCTCCTTCGAATTGAAACTTAATTTCTTCTATAAAGTCGCCATCTCTCG
>SKOL01000638.1 GCA_007120055.1 Anaerobacillus sp. | reverse complement strand
TTTGGAATCATGATCAACATAAGTTTAACTTACAATGTCGCTTTGATGAGTTTTCTAAGCCGTTTGCATTTTTGAATATAAGTTTATAAGTGTGCTGCAAATGAAATTCGAATGCCCACATGGAAAGACGGGCTGGGTAAGTTCTAATATTGTTGAAAAAATAGAAGTTGTTGTTAACAATTGAAGTTTGATTACTACAATTGTCATCTATGTACTTTAGGTTGAGGGTGGGACAAAACAAAGTGTCAGACACCTCTAGACACCGAATATAGACATATGATAAATCTTTACGTCTATATTTAGTAGGATCCGCGTGGTGTCAGACACTTTTGTCCCACCCTCGCTTGAAGTAATTAACTCAATGTATTACTAATTTGGGTTATTTACTTTAAAAGTATAGCTTCCCCTTGACGAGCTATTTTAATTTCATGTGTAAGTAGATATTGCAGTTGTTTTTCGATATTGTCGGGGTAATGCATGGCAAAAATTTTGTGATAAGTGTCTTTAGAATAATATGTTAGTACTTCATCGAGTGAAGCATGAACCGGATTATTAGAAAATTGAATATCTTGAAAGATTGCAACAGTTTTGTCATCAATATTCTCTCGTAGCTTGCTTGGGTAGAGATTTTTTATGTCTGAAGAGAATACAAAATTTATATTTTTAGTTAACTCAGTAATTTTCAATCCGTAGCTAACCATTTCTTCACAGTGTAAATTTGTCGTATCAATAAACTCGATCCGATAATCATGGTCAGAATATACTTGGTTAACTACATGTAAATTACAATAATCTTCAAGCTTCATTCCTTGATTAAGTAGCCCGTGTTGAAGTAGTTGTTTAAATGGCTTAACTAGTGGCCTAGGCAATACAATGGTCGGACGAATAGGTAAATGTACATTATTATTGAAATTCCAATATGATTTAAGTAATAACTCTTCTAATCCACCAATATGGTCTGAATGAAAATGGGTAATGACAATAGTTTTTATATCCTTATATGTATAACCTGCTTCTTTTAAACTGTATCTGAGTGTCGTCCCAGCATCAATTAATAGTTTGTGATCTACTAAGTAATTATTATGGTAAAACCTTTCTGTGAAAGCACCACCAACACCTAATGGATAAATAATCAAAGTCCAAATCCACCCTTCAAATAAAAAATGATATGCTTTATTCGGAATATTTATTTGTTAAAATAAGTAATAAATAGAAAATTATTATAGCATAAAATTAATTGTAGTAAAAAGATATTGAATGTCCTTTAATTATACACTGTTTGTGATACTTTCAACATATTTAAAATAATGACATTGTTAAAAATCTACTAAGGTTTCTAATAAAATAAAAGTTAAATGAGGTGAAATTTTGGATAAGAAGACTGAAAGTGATCATGAAAATATGTTAGATCGCATCATAGAAGATGGTAAATTGAAAGTAGAGACGCATTCACGTGAATCTAGTACAAGAAGAGAATTTTCATATCTTCAAAATGGATATTTAACTAATTCTCTTCGTTTTGCAGATGCAAAGGCTGGTGCACTTGTAGCGGTAAATGGGTTGATTGTTAAATTTATCATTGATTTTCAAGAAAGTAGTCTGCTATTAATTGAAATTTTATTTAAGGTAGGCATTTTCATTATTATTGTGGGAATTCTACTTGCTCTAATTGTTGTATTTCCCACAAAAAAAAATTCATCTGAAAAAGGAATTATTTATTGGGAACATATTAAAAACCTTGGTAAAGATAAGTACGTTAAATCAATTAAAGATGGTCCTGTTGAAAATTTCCTAATAAAATCGATTGAAAATAATTATACACAAGCTACCATCTTAACAGAGAAATTTAATAAGCTTTCATTAGCATTTTTAATCAGCCTCGGAGGATATGGAGCTGTATTTTTAGGGTTAATGTTAATGTTTATTTTCCAGTAATAACATTATTTTAGGGGTGTCTCAAAGGATGTTAAAAAAATTATTCTCGGAAGGAGAGTAACATGAGAATTAACGAGATAGCAAATGAAATTTATTCAAAAAGCTTTGAAGTATATAAAAAACCTATTGCTGTTAAAATCGAGGGTCCTATAAAAGAAGTGATTAATTTTTCCACTTTGGAAAGTAAGTCCCAAACTGCTCGAATTGGTGATTATATTGTTACAGGAATAAAAGGGGAAAAGTACCCAATTTCAAAAGAAGTTTTTACTGAATATATCCATTCGCCTGAAGACGGTCCTAACATGTATAAAAAGAAAAAGAAACTTTTAAAGGCATACAAAGTAGATTTTAAAGGAGAAGTAGCAACTGCTCAAGGAGAGGTTTTAAACTTTCGTCCAGGTTACTATATCGTAATGGAGACACCAGAAAAAATGTGGGCGGTTGAAGAATCAATTTTTGATATATCATATAAACGAGTTTAATTAACTATCTGAACTTAATCCTTATTCACTAAAAATCTACGTTGAAAGGGTGTAATAAAATTGGTAGGGAAATCTTTAAATGCTAGAAGAAATAGGTTTATAGTCTATACTGATTTAAAAGGTTTTTCACAAATGGAGGAACAAGACTTTATCAACTTTCACGAAAATTACTTACAATTATTATATAAAAAAGTAAAAAAATATCATAGTAAGGCTGAGGTGTGGAACACGTGGGGTGATGCATTTATAGCTGTTTTTGAAAAAGGAATAGACGCAGCTGAGTTAATGATAGATTATAGAGAATTTTTCCAAACGCACTTAAAGATAATTCAGCCGAGAATTGCAGGTCATTATGGCTCCGTAATTGTTTATGAGGACCCTATGCTTGAAGGAAAGAAAAATGCTATAGGTGATGAAATTAATAAGACAGCGAGAGTTGAACCAGTTACATTCCCAGGAGAAATTTATGTAACTAACGAGTTTAAAAAGCAGCTTATTGAAGAAAGCGAAGACCTGGATGTTTTCTTTAATCCATTAGGAGTTGTAAGATTGGCGAAAAGCTATGGGGAAGCTGAATTATTTCGCATGTATCCGGCTAATCAGGAACGCTGGAACGTCACTAGCTTATTGCATAATTATGACATAAAGCAAGCTATTCCTTCAATTTCTGAAATTACTGAAGAGTATGAAAAATCCTTAGTTGAAAAATACAAGGAAATTAAAACAAAAAAAGAGTTTGAATTGGAATTAGACCGAGAGAACTTAGATGAATTAAGTGGCCCTTTCTATTTTGAAATGGCTGACTGGTGCAGAAAGATCGGCCTTTATGAGAAAGCATTAGTTTTTTTAAAGAAAGCTGAAAATTGGAATATGGAAGTTGAGAGTATTTCTCTTCGCCCATATCTATATAATAAGCAATTTCTTAAATTAAAGGCTAACTGTTTATCAAAAATAGCTGAGTATCAAGAAGCAGCTGAGTTAATGTATTGTTTATTACAAGCGGACATGGATGATTTTGACACCATTTCAATGTTAGCTGCGCAATTTAAGCGAAGAGCTCTTTTCGGAGATAAACCAAATAACGAAAATCAAAAAATTAATAAAGAACAAATAGACTATAACTTGTTAAAAATAGCGATGGAACTATATTTAGAGGCTTATAGAAAGAAGATAGATGCCTATTATCCAGCTATCAATGCAGCTTATCTACAAAAAATGCTCAAAATAAAAGATGCCCTTCCATTTGCCGATTACATTTCTCAAAGATGGGAGAAAGAAAGAGATCCAGATTGGTATTATTACAGCATGCAAGCTGAAACTCAGCTCATAGCTGATCGCTTTGATGAAGCAAAAAAACTTATGGAGCGAGCGATCCGATTAGGAAAACCAGATAATTTCAAAAGACAGTCTACATTAGTACAAATTAAACAATATCTAAAAGTTGTCGGGTTAGAAAGTGAAGGAAAACCAATTATTGATCTTTTAGAGAATGAATGTTTAGTTGTAAATTAGTTTAGCTATTATGTTTTCAATTATTAAGTTATAAACGGGATTACCTTTTAGGAGGAATTGAAAATGGAGGAAAAAAACATTGATGTCTTTATAAGTCATTCATCTAATGACAAACATGTAGCAAATGCAATTTGTAATAGTCTAGAGAGTAAGAGAATTCGGTGTTGGATAGCCCCTCGTGATATTTTACCAGGGGAAATTTGGCAAGGTTCAATTATTCGAGCCATTAAAAAGAGTCATTTGTTTGTAATAGTTATTTCAGAAAAATCAATTGAATCAAGAGAAGTGAGAAGAGAGTTAGCTATAGCAGATGAAAATTGTGAAATTATTCCATTCATAATAGATAGCACAAAACTTTCCGAGACATTTGAATATTATTTAAGAGATTTACATTGGTTGGATGCATTAACGGAACCGAGAGAACAACAAATTGAAGATTTAGCTAAACATGTTTTGATGTATATTCCAGAAAGGGAAACTTCCATAGTACTGAAAAAAAATACTAAGGATACAGAAGATGATCTATGGAAAAAAGCACTAGAAGAAAATACAATAGAGGCTTATAAAAAAATTATTTTAAAAAGTAATAATAAAGAGCATATAAATGAAGCCAATAATAGAGTATTACAA
>SKOL01000022.1 GCA_007120055.1 Anaerobacillus sp. | reverse complement strand
TAAGACCAAAACAAGCTACAAGATCGATGGAATCAATGGAAGATGAATTTGATCATATTTCAATTGAAAGTGTATATGCAACGCTAAATGAATTAGAAATGGATTACAATATGCAGAAGCTTTCTGATGAAGACTATCAAAGGTTAAAAAAGGATTATGAAGAATTAGCAGCTGAAATAATTGCTGAAGAAAAGAAGAAAGAGAAAAAGACAGGAAAAAATGACGAAAGTCTTGTGAAAGATATTGAATCTGAGATTGAAGAGGAGCTTGCGAAACTTCGAAAAGAAAGAGAGGAGAAATAATAATGACAAAGCTGATAGTAGCATCAGTTGTTGGTGGTTCTTCTCCTTTCCACAATCCAGGGCATTTACGCATGTGGTATGAATCGCCACTAAGGAACTTCGATGCGCACCTTGTTACAGCGATTTTAGTTATTATTATCGTAGCTGGTATTGGGTGGTTCACTTACTTCCAATTAAAAAATAAAGCTTTAGAAGATGAAGTAGGGGCAACTGCAGACGAAAAAGAATTTCATGATTTAGTTGTTAAACAAAAGGTTATCTTAAATAAATTAGTAGAGTTAGAAGAACAGCATAAAGCTGGTGAACTTTCAGATGCAGAATACGAGAAAAAATCTAGCGCTTATCGAGATCATCTCGTAAAAGTAAAGGTACAATTACAGCGGTTTATGGATTAAATCCCTGAGCCGCTTAAAGGGGATCAAGCCATGATCGAAACAAAAGGACTCATTAAAACAATCGGAGACAAAATGATTCTTCGTGGTATTAATCTTTCAATTAAAAAAGGTGAAACCGTCGCCATACTTGGACCTAATGGAGCTGGGAAAAGTACCGTATTAAAAATATTAGGTGGTTTAATAAAGGCGTCATCAGGAGAAGTCAAAGTGAACGGATTAGATTTAAAGAAAGACTCCTATGACGTAAAAAGAAAAATAGGTTTCCTAGCCCACAATAGCTTTTTATACGATCATTTAACACCGTTAGAAAACTTAAAGTTTTTCGGGAAACTATACGGAGTTGAAAATGTAGAAGAGCGTGCGAAACAATTGATTGACGAAGTTGGGTTGAGCTTTTTTACACATGACCCAGTTCGCTCTTTCTCAAGAGGAATGATGCAAAGAATCGCCATAGCGCGAGCGATTATTCATCAACCTGAAATATTGTTGTTCGATGAACCGCATACGGGTTTAGATCAGCAAGCGATTAAACTATTAAATGACGTTATATTAAGAATGAAAGAAGAAGGATCAACGATTTTAATGGTGACACACGACTTTCAGCAGGCCATCGAGACGTGCGATCGCTTTATTATCATTAAAAATGGAAAAGTTGTTGATGACCTGCAAAATGTTGAGAGAAATATAGATACAATTACTGAAAAATATATGGAGCAGGTGTCAGGCCTATGAACAACTTATTTAAAGCAGCTTTCATTATAGCTGGAAAGGATCTTTATTCAGAATGGAAAACAAAGCAAGTCGTCACAACGATGTTGATTTTTGCTGGTCTTGTGATTGTAACGTTTTCTTTCGCGTTTGATCCGTCTAATAATGCTGTTCGGGCAATTATCCCTGGACTTATATGGGTCATTACTATCTTTTCTGCTATTTTAGGTTTAAATCGTTCGTTTTTATCGGAGACGAAAAATGATAACCTTTACGGTATGATCGTCTCACCTACGGATCCTTCGAGTATTTATTTAGGTAAAGTAATTGCTAACTTCATTTTTGTATTGATCGTTCAATTAATTTCTATTCCGGCTTTATTTATTTTATTTGATTTCCGCTTTATGGGAAATTTCCCGTTATTTTTAGCGGTTGTCGTATTAGGAACGTTCGGTTTCATTAGTGTCGGTACATTTTTAGCAGGGCTTTCGAGTAACTCAAGAAGTAGTGAAATGCTTTTACCGATATTACTCTTTCCGATCGTTAGTCCAATTATTATAGCTGCCGTACAAGCAACTAGAATTCTCTTAATTGATATTGAACAAATTGCTAGTGCGATTTCTTGGATACAATTAATGGGCGTTTATAATTTAGTCTTTTTTGTTTTATGTTTAGTATTATTTGAATATGTGTTGGAGGTGTAAAAGATGAATAAACCTAATGATTTAATAGATATACCTGAAGAAAGCCGTTTATATAAGACATTATTTTTTATTTCTATTCCTATGGTGATTATCGCATTATATTTGTCGTTTATATATGCACCCGTTGAAAGAACGATGGGAGTTGTTCAGAAAATCTTTTATTTCCATGTAGCTTCTGCATGGGTGGCATTTTTCGCATTTTTTATCGTAGCTGTTTTCAGCATTATGTATCTTATTAAAAGAACAAGAATATACGATGTGGTTGCTGGTGTGTCAGCTGAAATTGGTGTTGTTTATACGGCAATTGTTTTAATTACAGGTCCAATATGGGCACGATCTTCTTGGAACACTTGGTGGACGTGGGAGCCACGTTTAACAACAACGTTAATTTTATTTTTCATGTATATTGGCTACATTATGATTCGTAAAATGGATGGAGCGTGGGAAAAGAAAGCCCGTTTAGCATCGGTATTTGGAATTATTAGTTTTATAAATGTACCAATTGTTTTTATGTCCATTCGTTGGTGGAATACTCAACTTCACCCGGTTGTTTTTGGTGAAGGATCAGATCAAACTGGTGGTGGCCTTGAACCAGAAATGCTAGTTGCACTTATATTTTCTGTATTCACGATGACTGTTTTATATTCAGTCTTCCTATTAAAAGGAGTTTATATTGAAAAGTTACAAATTCAAACAGCGCGTTTAAAGGAAAAAATACAAGAAAAAATGATTAGCTAAAGGGGGATTTTCAAATGACTTATTTATTTGCCGCTTACTCTATTATTTGGTTGCTACTCGCAGGTTATATGTTTACGTTAGGAAAACGTCAAAGTGACATTGCTAAACAGTTAAAGTTTTTACAAGATTTAGAGAAAAAATAATTTTTTTCTACCGCGTATAGGGGGTGTTATTTGAATGAAAAAGCCAGTGAAATATATGGTAATGACATTTGCCATAGCAATGTTAATCGTAATGGTGCTGGGGTTACGCTCGGTCGGAAGCAGTGTATCCATCGGTGAACCAGGATATGATTTTGAAATGCAAGATTTAAACGGAGATTTTCATCGACTCTCAGATTATGAAGGGGAAATGGTCTTTCTTAACTTTTTTGCTACTTGGTGTCGGCAATGTGTTGAAGAAGCTCCAGAGTTAGAAAGGTTTAACGAGGAATTTAAAGATCAAATGAATTTGTTTATTGTAGTCAGAGGTGAACCAGTAAGAACAGTACAAAACTATGTTGATCGAGTGAACTCTAATAAGACTTACCTCTTTGACTTCAACACTGACATCGGCAGAAGGTTTGGTGTTACTGGACAGCCGGAAACACTTGTCATTAATGAAGAAGGAATTATCATTGATCACTTTATTGGTTCTGTAAACCGTAATTTCCTTGCTGGAAAATTAGAAGAGTATAAAGGAAATACAATTGGGATGTATACCACGGATTAAATATTCATTTGGGTTAGTAGCGTTTTTGTTACTGCCCTTTTGTTTTTCTAGAAGCTTTCTTGTATGATAGAAACAGTAAAGTAGTCAATGGAGGCATTATTCGTGTTAGAAACTGACATTTTTTTTATGGAAAAAGCAATTGAATTAGCTGAAAAAGCGGAGCAAATAAATGAAGTTCCTATAGGGGCGCTCGTAGTAAAAGATGGTGAAATAATAGCTGAGGCCTATAATTTAAGGGAAGTCGAGCAACGGGCAATTGCGCACGCAGAGCTGTTGGCGATCGATCAAGCTTGCGAACGTTTGAATACGTGGCGTTTAACAGGTTGTACATTATATGTGACACTTGAACCTTGTCCGATGTGTGCGGGGGCCATTATTCAATCTCGAGTCGATCGTGTTGTATACGGAGCTCGTGACCCTAAAGCAGGTTGTGTCGGCTCTATTTATGATCTACTTAGTGAGCAAAGATTTAACCACCAATGTGAAGTTGAGCACGGAGTCTTAGCTGAGGAGTGTGGCGAGTTGTTGACGAATTTTTTTCGAAAGTTACGTAAGCGGAATAAGTAATTTACAATTTACAATTTACAATTTAAAATGTACAATTTTGAAAGTTTTTTCATGGAGGAGTTTTGAGTTATTTTGTGAAATAGTCTACAAGTAGAGCTTATTTGGGTGAAAATATATTTCGTGATGGCCAGTTTTCTTGAGTTAGCCTCTAAAATTCGTTAGAAGTTTAAGGTGGTGCGAGAGAATTGGGTGGTCACCATTATTTCAGGAAAGTAGCGTCATGTCAGCTCTGTATTAAGGAATTTTAAATTTTAAATTTTAAATTATAAATTAACATCCATGAATTACCCCCATTTCCTTAAACATGTTTTTGTATGGACTTGATTTTTATCTTAAAAACCTCTATACTTAATTTTGCGTCACACAAACGACGCCTTAAAAATTGTTTATAAATTTGTCGTGCTAGGTGGGGAGGTAGCGGTGCCCTGTACTCGCAATCCGCTATAGCGAGACGG
>SKOL01000034.1 GCA_007120055.1 Anaerobacillus sp. | reverse complement strand
TGGCCAAGTTTACTTTTGCTTCCGTCTGTACATTTTGACATAAGGTTATAGTAATATCTAATTGTCGATTTTTACCGTTTGAGCAAGCCGTAATGACATCACATTCAAAATCGAAAAAGTCACATAGTACGGACGTTCCTGGCGGTGCACATAAAAGATAATTCTGAGTTATTGCAAAAGGTTCAGTAAATCTTGAACTGTCATCTAATATGACAGTGACAAAGCCCTTTATTATAATTCTTACTTGCTGAAGAGTAATTGGTGTACCATCAGGTTGATAAACTGTTTTTTCTTTACGACCCCCTTGTTGGGGTAATTCTTTGCATATAATATTACCTGGAACTAAGGGATCTAAGTAATTACCTTCTACATCAGATAAAAAACATTTCTCTACACCTGAACATAATTCATTAGGATTTTGTCTTCTTCTTGGATTGGATCTCATTTATATTTCTTCCTTTCTGTTTGTCTATTAAGATCAGCTTCCACCTATTATGATTCTTATATATGTAATATGCGCTTTGGATGTTATACAATTTTATTCCTCCGTTCAAAAAGGGGCTTGTTCCGATTAACTACCCTTTAAATTAGACGAATCTGATGCGAACCGTGTAAAGTCTCTTTAATCCACTGTTTATCTAGTGTAAAAACAACATCCGTTTTTGTACTCGTGTCAAGGAAAACACGATGATCCATGTCATTGAAGAACTACCGGAATACCCATCATCTGTTGTTCTCCGAGAAGCCATGATCACTTTTTGTTTAACTTTATTGATGAAGAAAAAAGTCTATTAGCAAGGAACTCTCCTTGAAAAATATATACCGGGGAGTGACAGGCGTAGCCCAAATGTGCTAAAATAAAATAAAAATTCTGAAATTTTCTAGATTTAAAAATGAACGAGCGATCAGTCAGTTACCCAGATTTAAATTTGGATTTAGAATTATAGTACAGTAATTAGAGGTGTTTAGTTTTTGTTCCTTTAACTTTATAGAAGGAGGTATTTTATTGGAAAAAGATATAATTGACGAATAGATGGTTCTTTGCAAAAAAAGCTAACTAATTACGAATGTTATTCGCTTAAGAAAAGTTAGCTTAATTATAAAGGATGTTCAAAAATATAAGTGGTAGATGAATTATGAAGACTAGGGGGAATTTAATATGAAGAATGAATATGTGCTTTTATCCATTGAAAAAAATGTAGGGGTTATTACTTTGAATCGTCCAGAGGTAGGAAATGCTTTAAATCTTGAAATGGCTCAAGAATTAATGGAAGTTGCTATTCATTGTTCGGAAGATAATGATATTAGAGCTGTCATCATTACAGGAGCAGGAAATAAGTTTTCAGTTGGTGGTGATTTGAAAAGTTTTGCAAACGAAGGAAACGAAATTAGTTCACATTTAAAAGCGGTAACAGCGTATTTACACCAAGCTATTTCATACTTCGCTAGAATGAATAAGCCTTTTATTGGAGCTATTAATGGAGTAGCGGCTGGTGCAGGTATGAGTCTTGCTTGTGCGTGTGATCTTGCATACGCTTCAGAGAAATCTAAATTTGTCATGGCTTATAATAAAATTGGTTTAACACCTGATGGGTCAGGAAGCTATTTCTTACCACGGATTGTTGGAATAAAGCGTGCATTAGATTTAATGTATACAAATCGAATGTTAGATGCTAAAGAAGCTTTAGAGTGGGGGATTGTTAATCAAGTAGTTTCTGAAAATGAATTGATGAGCGTTGTCCTTGAACTAGGTGAAAATCTCGCAAATGGACCAATGGAAGCTTATGGAGCAACCAAGAAACTATTTTACCATTCCTTACAAGAAACGTTAGAATCTCAAATGGGTTTGGAGTCTCAATTACTTGCTGAAAGAGCAAATAGTACTGAGGGGAAAGAAGGGATCTCTGCATTTTTAGAAAAACGAAAAGCTAACTATAAAACAAAATAAAAATAAGAATAAGAGAGAGGGGATGGCCCAAAAGAAATATCAGACACCGTTAGCATTAAATAGATAGATTAATGAATTTCATAATTCAATATTATCGCCATTAAGTGTCTATATGTAGTTGCGTTAAACCGCTCGCAACTACATATAGTTTAATATGGCTCAATTTAGTTGATTATGAAATTCACTCAGATAATAAAACTTAAATTTTCATTATACAGGTTCATCACATGCCCCTATAAATGAAATAGGATTCATCATGGCTGTAAAGCTAGTTTCAAAGGAATTACCAATTAAATCTTGGGCGAAAATTGACCATGTCCCGATGTTTCCTGGAGAAACTGTAACTTCAATTAAAACTTCAAATACTCCGCTAAAAACGTTCCCTGTTGCCATTGCTGTTCCATGCACTCGTGCAACATTATTACCTTCACAATCGATATGAATTCGTCTCCCTTGAATAAAATTAATCGTAGAACCATTAGAACCAAATGTAATACTAAAATTATCAACAGCAGGATTGCACATTGGAGCAGCGCTAAAACATTGCACTGCAGTTACATTAATAGTACCTTCCAATGTAGATGGCTCGCCTTGTTCCCTAATATTAACGATCGCAGGTGCCCTATTTCCTTGAACGCCAATTCTGAACTTACATGGGCATTCAACTGGAAGGCATTCGACATTTGTGCCTACATGAACCGAAACTGTTTCATTATTAACGGTTGTGGTCCCACTAATGAGTACAGATGTCATCGGTGTGTTTTCTGGAACGGTTACAGTAACTGTAAAATTACCATTTGGATCAGAAACAATAGGGTCAGGTGTGAAACTCAGTATATTAGGGTGACTACTAAATGAAATTTCTGCTCCTGACTCAGGTTCGCCATCACAGCTAATGGTGCCAGTTAATTCAGCTTCGCAATCAATATTTGCTGGTACATCCAGAGTTAAAACACAGTCTAACTCACACTCGACATCGACCTCAATAGAAGCTGAAATAGTTTCTCCTTCCAATTCTGTGGAAGCAGTGATTGTGACCCCTGTTAACGGTGTACCTTGTTCGATTTTTATACCAGCAAAAAAGTTCCCGTCGCCCCCTGTCGTAATTTGATCATGAGCAATCGTTACAACAGTAGGATTATCACTTTCCAACATAATGATTGCTCCTTCAATCGGTGCTCCACCACACATCACACGACCCGCTATAAATCCATCGCATTCAATAACATCACTGACAAATAATTCAATGGTACACTCTTCTTCAGGGCATTCAACAACTGCTTCAAGAGAATCTGTTAAAGTAAGCCCACTAACTTCGGTAACCGCAGTAATTGTTACAGGAGTTGGTGGTGTACCCGGTGGGATCGTTACGATTGTATCAAAATGTCCTCCGTCATCAGAAGTCGTTGGATCGGGTGAGAATGTGACGATGCCAGGTTCTGCACTAAAAGTAATGTCTGTTCCAACAACAGGAATACCGTCACAAAGCACTTGACCTTGTAGGTCATCCTCACATACATAAGCGGCATGAACAAATAAATGTAAATCACATGGTGGTTCTTCACATTCGATTGTTAAATCATCAATATTAAAATTTAAATGAAAAGAGTTTTGACGAACGAGCCAATCATAAACTTTTTCGACTGATAAACATGTTAATTCTTTTTCAGAAATAACGATTTCTTTTTTGGCATTTTTAATTGGCTGTTTATTTTTCTCGTGCTTTTCATTTGCCGGGAAAACTGATGGGCAATGAATAGGGATGCTAAATTGGCACGATGATGGAATAATGTCTTCACGAGGCTTACAAAACACGCCAGATAGAGTAATTATTTTTTTGGCAGATGTTTCTACTTCTTGACAAAAATCAAAAAATAAATCTACTGAAGTGACTAAACCATCTCGACAGTTTAAATTTGCACTACATGAAAAATCGGTCACTAGACACCGTAATTTTGTACCATCGGGAGCACAAAGAACGAAAGTCTCAATAAAGAGAAATGGGATAGGATCACTAATACAAGTCGTTTCTGGACCAATTATTTCAATAACGACATAACCTTGTTTTTGAACCTTTACTTTTTGTAATGTAATCGTTTTTCCATCAGGTAAAGGAACTTCAACGTCTTTTCGATGGGGGATAGCCAATTCATTACACATAATTGAGTTAGGTAATAAAGGGTCTAACGGTTTTCCGTCCTTGTCTGTTAAAAAGCAATTAACAGTTAAAATGTCACATAAATTAAGAGACAAAACAAAACTCACCTCACTTTAAATTGCATATAAAATTCAAAATAGTATATGCATTTCAAATCAAAGGCGTTAGTGTAGGTTGAAAAGTTTTGTGATAAACTCTTTTGATTTGAGCATTCTATTAAATAAAGGAAGGTGAAATCACGTGATTGAACGTTTTGTTATTAGGGGAAGTATTTTTCTTAGTTTTGTTTTTATCCCAACATTATTTAAAAGACCTTCAGCAAAATTATGGATTCCATTTTTCTTATTTAATGGGTATTAAATTTATTACTTGACTCGTTTTTAGTTGGTAAAAAATACCTTAAGTATCCGAAACGGCTTGCTTCAAAACAGTTTAAAACAAACATCGTTTATGATCTTTTAACTTGTCCTTATTTATCGGTTTGGTATTGCCAATCAAGTTACAATTCGAAATTACCCGGAATAATCGGTAAATTACTACTATTCGGTATCCCTCAATCGACATACGAGATATGGGCAGCAAGAAAAACGAATTTATTAAAATTTAACAGATCAAAGTGGACATGGGTTCATTCATTATTTGCAGTAATTGGAGTAAAAATTACTGTAAGAGCTTTGTTTGAAATTCCAAAGCGAGTGATATTTAAGGAGGGAAATCAGCAGTAGAAAGCTCCAGAAGTTGTATATTAACCTACTTTGAATAAAAGAGATAAACATCAGTATTATACCCTTTCAAGAGCTAGTAGTTTGGCTCTTATTTTTTAAGTCTTTTATCCATTTTTTAAAATTCAAGTGCAATTTCTTTTCAGATAAAGCGAAAAAAATAATGATTGGAGAAAGAAAATTAAAGCCACAAACTCCACATTCGTCTAATCACATTTATCCTTGGATGAATATAGTAATCGTGGGTGGAGAAAAACTCCACAAAAAGACGAAAAGGAGTGTTTGGTCATGTCTCACACTTTAGGTGCAGGTTTTGCGTTAATCGTAGTATTGTTCATCCTTTTAGTAATCATCGGTGCTTCGTATGTAGGGTACGGTTACTAAAAAGCGTTTTATGAAAAAGTGAGGGTGTCCCTGAAGTGTCTACACTTTGTTTAGGGACACCCTCATCTTTTACATATTTATTGAAAGTTTTTTAAAATTCTGTGTCAAAATTGTTATTTTCATATATATCATTAATGAACGAAATTAGTTATAGTATAGGGAGTATATAAAATAGGCAAAAATTTAAAACAACAATAGGATGAATTTCATATAATAAACGTTTTAAATTGGTTATTTATTGGGAGGGTAAATGTGATTAATAAGAGATTAACGAGTTTAATTGTATTCATAGTTGCAGTAGGTTTAATTGCTTATGTTGTTGCTACTACGCAACCTAGAGTTGGAGCAGAAGAAGGGATGATTGCTCCAGATTTTACGCTACCTTTATGGCATACAGGGGAAGAAGCTGAATTATCTTCATTTAGAGGAGATATTGTTGTTTTAAATTTGTGGGCCTCGTGGTGTCCGCCGTGTAGAGAAGAAATGCCGGACTTGATCGAACTCTCAAATAATTATAAAGGCAAGGGCGTAAAAGTTGTTGGGGTTAATTTAGCACTACAAGAAAGAAGTCCTGAAGATGCTGATGAATTCATGGAAGAGTTTGGTGTTGACTTCCCGACGTTCGTTGACCAACCTAACGAAGATAGAAGAGGGGTCGTCTCGACACTTTACAATATCGATAGCATTCCGTTTACATATGTTATCGACCGTGATGGTGTGATCGTAAAAGTATATCGTGGTTTGGTAAGGTATGAATGGTTAGAGGAGTTTATAGAAGAAATAAGATAAAAAAACTAATAGAGTGTCCCGATATAGTGTCCGCTAGTGAATGAACACGGGGGCTCTCTTATTTTTGTTTGTAGAAGAGTTGGAAAGTTGGTTAGTTGGACAGAAAAGACCTGGTTTTCACATATTAAATGGTGACGTTGTACCATCAGGAACGTTATATGTAAAAAAAGGCGGATGATTTCCTGAACGAGCGTCTGAGATTCGATAGAAGATCACGGCGAAGTGAAGGAAATCATCCGCTTTTTACATGCTAGTTGGTAGGCCGT
Source organism: Anaerobacillus sp. (assembly GCA_007120055.1). The sequence goes on along the minus strand of SKOL01000034.1, from coordinate 9,177 downwards.
TCATTCATCGATATGCTTAATATTAATTCGATGTTCATTTTGTTTGCTAGACATTTGTTTATAAAGGTGAATAATTAATAAACCGTTCCGATAAGTAGCATCAACTTTGTCCTCGCGAACCACGTAAGGCAGCTGGATCGTTCGTTTAAAGTCGCCATTATCAAACTCTTTTTGAGTTAATGTATAGTTGTCAAATTGGACATCCAATTTGCCCTTTATTTCTATCGTGTTCAAATGAACGGTTAATGAGATATCCTCCACATTTTCAATTCCTGGTAAGAATACGACGCAAAGCATTTCATTGTGACCTTCGTAAAGATTAATTTTTACATTCTTGTTTTGCTGTTCATTATTGTCAAAAAGATGGTTAAAGTTTCTAAAAAAATCTTGGTCAAACGTTTTTTGAAATGGCTTCATCCACTCCATCATGTCACGATCCATCAAAATTCACCACCTTCCTATTTTTTGCTTATTATAAAGGATAGGGAAATTTCAAATAATTCTGTAGCTAAGTTTCAACTGGTTTAAGGGTTATAGTTCCCACCTTAACGCGTAGCATAGGTGGGAACTTTTAATCAGGTGGAGTCGAGACTCCATCTGGTTTCTCGATGTTTCAGCTTGCTGAATCGAGTTCGCGAATTTAAATGAATAAATGATAGAGATTATCTAATGATCTCTATCATTTAAATATTTGCTGCTACATTTTGATCTACTAAGTCAGGGTCTAAGACATTATTTACATTTATACCGTTATTTGTGATTGTAAAGTCTCCTGAATTCCCTCCTCCCGAACCAGAAACAGACTTTGAAGTGCTTTTGGGAGAAATGTTAAGTGTATCTCCAAAGTTAACTACGCCACCATTATCATTAATTTTGAATGGTCCACCAACAATAGAAGGCATATTAACACCCTTTTCATTTCGTAATAATATTATTGTATGAGGAAATCTCTTATATGTTACAAGAACGGTCCTTTTTAGGTAAGATCTTGATGAAGTTGTCTAATGTGTTTAATTCTTGTTTCTGCATCGATAGTGTTGTTTGAACCAATTTGATATATGCTTGAGGCTGAAACACTTATAACGTTAATCTGATTTATTTTTATAAATTGTGAAATATTATATCTTTTTATTTTAATATCATTTTCTAATGGCATTTTTGGTATTTGCATATTGAATATGGGATAAGCGTCAAAGTCACCTTCAGTGGTAAAAAAAAGCTGTACTTGTCGTTGTACTGCAAGTGCTTTAGAACTAGGTGTAATTTGAACCGCATCACCAATTAGAAAAGTTGAACTTAACGAGACGTCTATTACGTTTGTATGATTGACCATTGATATTCTTTTATTCAAGCAATTCAACTCCTTATAACGGTGCAAGGGGGACAAATGGACCAATTATTAATGATTCAGGCGGAGTGTCAAATACAGAAGACAGTGAGATATTATCTGTGTCCCCTACTAGAAATATTGACGAACTTGATACGCCCCTAACTTGAATATTTCCCACACTAATATTGTGGTTTACAACGGTAAAGTTCATAAAATTTTATTCCCCTTTCTGTGGTAAATGTTTTATAAATTCTTCGATTGTTCGATGTATATCACTTTTTAAATGCTCTAAAGTTTTTTCTTCAATTTCACTTTGAGTTCTTTCATTTTTTTCCTTTGAATTGATACCGTTAAGATAATATTCAATTCGATTATCAATTTGCTTTTTAATATCTTCAACTATAAAACTTCGATACGGAGTATCAAGTTGATAATTATACCTTTGTTCAAATGACTTCATATCAGCATAGCATTCGTTGTTTAAATAATGATGAATTTTACTTTTAATGTTTTCAAATAACAGAGAAGATTGCTCATTTGTAGCAGGTGTATTAATGTTATTTTCATTTACGGTGAAATCTTCGAAAGAAGTAGGCTCTATCCCTCCTGAAGGGGTAATTCCTATATTTAGTGTACCTTCTAACTTTTCAACTTTTAGTTGATCAAATTTATATTCAATTCTTTCTGTTCTTGTTTGTTTCTTCAAATTATTTAGTTCGTTTTGTAGGTCCTCAATGGAATTCTCTAATTGCTCAATTTTCCATTGCTGTGATTGTAAATATTGATACATTTGTTGAAGGTATGTCATCATATCGTAGTTATAATTCATCGAATTCCTCCTTATTTTAACGCATAATGTCAACGGATTTATAAATTAAGTAGTAGCACCGGTAGGAGGAGCAGGCGTGGCAAGCGGCACAAGTGGCATTGGAGTAACAGGCTCCGCGGCTTCCGGTGCAGGTTCTATAAAGCCGCCTGTATTATACAAATTAGACAAAGCTTTAATCATCCCGGCGCTACCGATTTGTAACACTGATGAGTTTGTAACTCCTTCAACTTTTAAAGTTTGAATGTTTATTGTTTGGTTAATATAAAAGTTCATTACAGGCACCACCTTAACTAAATGATTGTGCTTATATTAGAATCTGCGTAATCTTTATCGTACGTATTTGTTTGGCTATAGTCATTTCGCACTCTTAAATAGTCACCAGTATTAAAGGAACCAGCTCCAGCAAACGTTTTTGCAGTGCTCTTAGGAGAGATTGTAAATACATCACCAATATTAAAAACACCGCTACTACCGATACTATTTACTTTTACCGCTCCGACAATTGCAGGCATAATCATCCGTCCTTTTTATAGTTCTTATTATTAAGGTATGTGTATGCCTAGAAAAAGTTCATTAATAGAGGATGAAGTTAAAAATGTTATTATGATTGCGTAATTTAATCCCTCTTACCTATAAATTTATAATTTTAGGACAGAGAAAATGCCAATTAAATTAAAATTTTATGCGATTAATGAATTTCATAATTCATTATTTTCACCACTAAGATTAATATATAGTTGCGTTAAGCCGCTCGTAACTACATATAGATTGATAGGGCTCAATTAAGGTAATTATAAAATTCACGAGAAGGTCACTGCGAAGAGAGAGAAATCGTTCACTTTTTTCATTTTCGATAGTGGCGATGCTTCGTCATCGCGTTTTGTATGAAAATAAAAATTTGTCCGAAAGCAAACTTAAATAAGCCCTCCGTCTTCTTATTTTTTTGAAGGACCTAGTTGGTTTGGTTTAGGTATTGAATAACCTCATCTTAGGTTAGGCAGTTTGTTGATCAGGACTAGAGATCGTATATCCTTTCTTTGTCAGTAGTTCGATCATTTTTTCTTCTTTGCTTTTTTGATTTGGGTGAAGATAATTAGGGCCTAGTTCCTCGTAGGGTTTCCCTGTCTTTAATATGGAATAAGCAATGGTTAAAATAAAATGTGCAGATGCAATATTGGCTTTTTTCTTTCCTTGTCGTTTCATGACTCTTTTTCGATGGGCTGAGATACGGTTATTTTGCTTCCTCGTTGATAGGGCACATTCTACAGCGATGGTTCTTAACGCTTTATTTCCGTAAGTGATTTTACTCGTTTTTTTTTACCGGCACTTTCGTAATTTCCAGGACACACGCCCGCCCATGATGCAAGATGTTTAGCAGATGGAAACACGGACATATCAACGCCCATTTCTGCGATAAAAGTGGCAACTGACGTTTTATTAACTCCAGGGATCGTTTCTAACAACTCCGCTTGGGTACGATAAGGAGTTAGTAATTGATCAATTTGTTTCTCTATCAAATCAATTTGTTGTTCTAAGTAGTTCATGTGATCCCAATGTAATTCTAAAAGATCACGATGGTGTCTACGGACATTGCCGTTTAGAGATTCCGCAATATTTTTAATACTTGCTTTCACTCTTGGATCGACCATTTGTTTTAGATCTTGAAGGTTGATTTTTTGACCGTTGATGAGAGCTTCTAAAATTCGGCGACCGGTGACGCCAAAAATGTCCTCTAAATAAGAAGTGAGTTTGATATTGGCATCTTGCAAGACTTTGTGAATACGATTTCGTTCAGATGTGCGTGTGTGGATTAACTTTTTACGGTAGCGAGTTAAATCTCGTAAATCTCTGATATCTTCCGGTGGGACGAAATTACTCTCAATCAGCCCAGATCGAAGTAATTTAGCTAACCATTCGGCATCTTTGACATCGGTTTTACGACCAGGGACATTTTTAACATGCTTGGCATTGGCGAGTACTAAATGAAAATCACTCTCTAAAATATTCCAAATCGGTTTCCAATAGACGCCCGTACTCTCCATGACAACATCCGTTACTTGAAAGGAGGCTAACCAATCATTGAGTGATAAAAGGTCCCGTGTCGTTGTAGAAAAAGTTTTAATTTCTTTCTTCGGTCGTTTGTCCAAGGAACCATATAAAACACAAGCGACCACCGTTTTTTGATGTACATCAATACCTGCACAACGTTCAATCATTGCTTCCATAGAAATTCACCTCAAAAAATTATTTAACAATACATGTGACAGGAAGTGTGATACGAAATTTTTGTATCCGCGCTTTAAGCACAATAGATGGTTCTTCAAACTGCCACAACCAGTTTTGTATACAGGGTATGCCATGTAGCATCCACCAAAAAAAGGTCAGCCTGGTCGTATTGTTAGTAATCATTATGGTCGAGGGAGAAGGGAGTTAGACGATTTCTATAGGAGGAGATTCTCTTTTTCGTTGTAGATGGTGGCGGCAGGCAAGCCGCCATGAGCGTTTTGTATGTAAATAAATTTCGTGAAGAATATTTCCAAAATTCGCACATTGTGTTATAATACAGAAATAATTATTTAATTCTGTTATGATATAGAATGGTGAGTTATTAAAAAGGGGGAATTTTTTAATGGAAAATTATGTTAAAGTCGGAAATTTTAAGGTGGGATCGGTATTGTACGATTTTATTAAGGAGGAAGCAATTTTAGGGACTAGGATAAATCCCGATGAATTTTGGGACGGTTTTGAAAATCTAGTTAACGATCTTGCTTCAGAAAATAAGGATCTGTTAGCAACTCGAGAAAAGATGCAAACTCAAATCAACGAATGGCATCAAAAGCATAAAGGGCAATTTCAATTTGAAAATTATAAGTTGTTTTTACAAAGTATTGGTTATCTTGAAAAAGAAGTAGCAGATTATGAGATTACAACCGAAGATGTTGATGATGAAATTACGTTGCAAGCAGGGCCGCAATTAGTCGTTCCAGTCAATAATTCCCGTTATGCGATTAATGCTGCAAATGCTCGTTGGGGAAGTTTATATGATGCCCTTTATGGAACTGATGTTATTAGTGAACAAGATGGTGCGCAACAAGAAATTGCCTACAATCCTGTTCGAGGTGAGAAAGTCATTGCTTTTGCCAAGGAATTTCTTGATCAGTCAGTGCCGTTAGAGGAAGGAAGTCACCGTGATGTAAAACTGTATAAAATTTTTGCTGGGCAGTTGTGCGTTGAACTTCAGGATGGAAAATTGACCAGTTTAAAAAATAAGCAACAATTTATTGGCTTCCAAGGTCAGCTAAGTAACCCTCAAGCAATATTGCTACAAAATAATGGCTTGCATTTAGAAATCCAAATTGATCATACACATTCGATCGGAAAAACGGATCAAGCGGGGGTCAAAGATATCGTTTTAGAATCGGCACTTACAACGATTATGGACTTTGAAGATTCTGTCGCGGCTGTAGATGCAGAAGATAAGGTTGAAGTGTACCGTAACTGGTTAGGTCTAATGAAAGGAGATTTAACGGCAACTTTTCAAAAAGGAAGTAGCACTGTGACGAGAACGTTAAATGGTGATCGTTCGTATCATTCTACTTCAGGCACTTCATTTTCTTTACCTGGTCGATCTTTATTGTTTGTCCGAAATGTTGGTCATTTAATGACGAACAATGCCGTATTATATGGCGATGGAAAAGAGATTCCTGAAGGGATTTTAGATGGTGTAATTACCGGGCTAATTTCCTTACACGACTTACGAGGAAATAGTCATTATAAAAATTCAAAAAAGGGATCTGTATATATTGTAAAGCCGAAAATGCACGGTTCAAAGGAAGTGGCTTTTGCTAACAAACTATTTGACCGAGTTGAAGATTTATTAGGATTAGAGAGAAATACATTGAAAATTGGTGTGATGGATGAGGAACGCCGAACTTCACTAAATTTAAAAAATTGTATCGAAAATGTAAAAGAGAGAATCGTCTTTATTAACACTGGTTTCTTAGACAGAACAGGGGATGAAATTCATACGTCAATGGAAGCAGGTCCTGTTGTTCGCAAAAACGAGATGAAATCTTCAATATGGTTACAAGCTTACGAGAAATCAAATGTAGTAACAGGAGTTAAAGTCGGCTTACCTGGTCGAGCTCAAATTGGTAAAGGGATGTGGGCGATGCCAGATTTAATGAGTGATATGGTAGAACAAAAGATTAATCACCTGAAGGCAGGGGCGAATACAGCGTGGGTTCCGTCACCGACGGCTGCTACATTACACGCATTGCATTACCATCAATTAAATGTAATTGAAGTCCAAAAGCAAATCATGCCAGAGAAGGAAGAGGACTTACGTGATTATTTATTACAACTGCCACTAGCTGATGAGCAAAATTGGAGCACTGAAGAAATTCAACAAGAGTTGGAAAATAATTCGCAAAGTATTCTCGGTTACGTCGTGCGCTGGGTAGAACAAGGGGTTGGCTGTTCGAAGGTACCAGATATTAATAACGTTGGGCTGATGGAAGATCGTGCAACTTTACGTATTTCTAGTCAACAAATGGCCAATTGGTTACATCATAACGTTTGTACCGAAGACCAAGTGTTAGAGACGATGAAAAAAATGGCTAAAGTAGTTGATGAACAAAATGCAGCTGACCCTAATTACAGAGCCATGTCTAATGACTATGAAAACTCAGTAGCATTCCAAGCTGCCTGTGATCTTGTATTTCAAGGTTGCGCTCAACCAAGTGGATACACAGAACCAATCCTACACAAGAGACGTATTGAAGCCAAATCGAGCCTGAAAGTAGGTACGAAGAATTAATTTAAACTTATAAGAAAATATCTTAGGGGAGCTGCCTTTAATATTGAGGGCAGTTTTTCTATTTTAATTAGGTTCTTAAAAAAGTCCTACTTGCCGAAGAACCAAATGCAGGTAGCAACAATCTATGAGAAACAACCTGTCGAAAAAGCTTGAAAAATATTACTCGGGAAATAAGTGTTCACTTTTCTTCATAATTTCTCGATTGTTTCTTCACAGTTTTTTTGCATGATGTAATAAAGGTTTAAAAATATAGGTTGTTTTCTAAAACGTTGTTGCAAAAAATTAACAATGCTTTAGAAAAAACCGAAAATGGGTGATAGAAATGAAAAACAGAGTCAAAATCTTTGGCTTTCTTTTTGTGTTTTTGTTATTAACGCCATATCAAGTCTTTGGCCATAGTCCAAGAGATGGGCTTGGAGGAATTAACTCCCCGTGGTTAGCCGGTCAAGAAAACCCGTTAGAGCCAGGGGCAAATTGGTGGGTATTAGGAACATTTGCCGTGATTAATTTAGGGTTTATTTTATTCGGGGCAGTTCGAAAAATTAACAATAACAGGAAGGTTAGTGCTAACTAACTGAGAGGCACTGTGAATTTCAAGATTTGGCAAGCCTCCTCTTGAAAAGGTTCTATTAATAGACTAGGAATTAACTTAGATAGCAATTAAAGGAGATGGAGAAATGAATATAAAAAAGGGGTTAATAGCGATAGGATTAGCGAGTATTGTAGCGGTCATATCAGCGTGTGGATCTGAGGAAAGAGTTGATGAAACAGAGCCATTTTTCTTTGGTGAAGCTGTTCAAGAACGGGAACACGCATTTACTTATACACATATCCATGGAATGTCGATAAATCCAGAAGACACAAATAAAATTTTTCTAGCTAGTCATGACGGTTTAATTGAATTTAATAAACAAAATGGTGAAGCTTTCTTTGTAGGTAGTGAAAGGTTTGATTTAATGGGCTTTTCCCAAGTGGCTGATTCAGCATATTTGATGACTAGTGGCCATCCAGAGCCTGGCAGTTCTTTAGAAGACCCACTAGGATTTATGTGGAGTGAAGACTTAGGTGAAACATGGGAAATCCGTAGTTACTATGGAATGATTGATTTTCATGCATTAACCTCTACCCAAAACCAAGATAAACTGTTATCTTATGCGATTGATAACAATGATCATTTTATTTTTAAATCTACTGACAAAGGTTATAGTTGGGAAGTTGTCAATACGAATGGTTTACCGTTGGAAGGTGATGAGTTCTTTGACTTAGCGATTGCTCCTAATAATGACGATGTCGTTTATGCAGCAACGAGTTCTGGGTTAATGTATTCAGAAAATGGTGGCGTAGATTGGAGTAGAAAAGTAGAAGGCTTTGTTACAGCACTTAATGTAGTGAGCGACAATGAAGTCATTTTTTACGAAGCAAGCCAAAGCGGGTTGTACAGATTAAAAGGAGAAGAATTTATCACTTATGATCTTTATTTACAAACAGATGCAGCAAACTATATCGTAATCAACAATTCGTCTGAAGTGACTGTTGCAACCTTCCAAAACAACCTGTATGAAACGGCAGATCACGGTGAAAATTGGAAGCAGCTTGTTGAAGAGGGCAACTTCTAAACTTTATTTTTAATAATACATTTTTAAGGGTCAGTTCTTTATCCGATTTTAGGGTATGGGGATGCCCCTTTTGTTTTAGAGCCAGAGGGGGATTCTGTTAGTTGACAATCGATTTTAGTTATTTTCTTATAAAGTTCATGAAATGTTCGAAAACGCTGTATCCCTTGTGTTGTCTAGGTAATTTGTTAATTTGGTCATATTTGAATCATTTCCTGTGACATATTTCACATCAACGAAAGCTAGTAGGTAATATTCTTTACATATAATATATATTTCGTAATTAAGTGAATTTCATAATACCAATAAACTAGCCACAACATTCTACATTTAGTTGAGAATGAATTAACTCAACTAAATGTAGAATCCTAGTGGCGTTTAATAAGGATTATGAAATTCATTAAATTGTAGATATATTGTAACAAAAAACAGCTATTCTACAATTTAGGAGATTTATAATAAAGATATAGTGAAATGTTAGTAAAAAATAACAAAGAAGTTTGGTGATGAAAATGCATGGTATGGGACATCCAAAAGGAATGGGACACCCTCACGGGAACGGACATCCACACGATAAAGGACATCC
>SKOL01000083.1 GCA_007120055.1 Anaerobacillus sp. | reverse complement strand
TGTTTTTCTTTTAATCAAATTTCCATTTACATCATAAAATTGAAACCATTCTTCTTTTTTATGAAATTCAACCTTCATATCCCTCAGCTCCTTTTAAAAATCTCGCCCGTCACCCATTCATAATGTAAATTGGAGGAGGATTCTCTTTCACTTCGCTGTAAACTTCTATCGAATTTTAGAGGCTCGTGATAGAAAATCCTCCTCCAAGTATCTTTACATACAAAACATCCATGTCGGTACAACGTAACCATTTAATATGTAAAAGTCGGCCGAATCGCTTTCCAACTAACTACTAACCGAGTGAATTTCATAATTACCTAAATTGAGCCATATCAAACTATATGTAGTTGCGAACGCATTAACGCAACTACATATAGTTACTTAATGGTGATAATATAAATTATGAAATTCATTGACCAACTTCTTAATTAATACCTGTTTTAATATCACTTACTTTAAATATAACATCTCACTCTAAACTAGTCAGTATATTCTGACTAATTTGTTTTCAAAAGGATCTTTTTTAAATGTAATTACGGTATTTCACCCTTACTACTACTTGAAGAACTTTGTAATAGGTAGAAATAACCAAATCCATTTATGTCATATTTTGTTTACAATAAATAGGAATAAAGGTACTATTAATATTTTATATAAATAATAGTATTATCTTAAGGATGGATTTTTAAGGAAGTTGGTGAATTTACACATTGGAATCTACTAAATATAATTTAGAAATTAATAAAATCCTTAACGACATACCTGACGGGTGCTATATTTTAAATAAAGATTGGCAGTTTATCTTTATAAACGATGCCGCTATTACTTGCTTTAATAAATCTAAGGAAGAACTTCTTAACAAAGTGATCTGGGAAACACTACCTAAGTACAAAGGTACAAAATTATTACCTGTGTGCCTAAAGGCATATGAAGAAAATAAAGAGCAATCATTAGTGTTGAGATGTGAACAACAGTTTAAAAAAATGAAAATTTACCCTACTAAACTAGGGTTATTGATAATCTTTCAAACATCTATCAATAATAAAAAAGTGGAAAATGAAACAGCATATATAGAGCGATTAAAAACGATCGGTGAAATGGCCGCTGGAGTAGCTCACGAAATAAGGAACCCAATGACTACTGTTAAAGGATTTTTACAACTTTTAGCTCAGGATAAAAATGAACAAAAAAACCATCATATTTTCAAATTAATGGTCGAAGAATTAGATCGGGCCAACGAAATTATTACTGAATTTCTAGATTTGTCAAAAAACAAACCATCGATCTCTCAAGTTACAAATATAAATTCAATCATAAAGTCACTACTACCTTTACTAGAAACAAGAGCATTGAAGGAAAACAAACTTATAATCACTAATTTGTCTAAAACAATTGACTTAGCTTTAAATAGAAACGAAGTTCGCCAGTTATTACTGAATATGGTTAATAACGCCCTCGAAGCTATGACTGACAATGGGGTTTGTTATATTGAAACTTTTACTGATAAGTATGAGAATGTTTGCTTAGTTATTAAGGACGAAGGAGAAGGCATTTGTCCTAGTATTACAAAAAAACTAGGTACTCCATTTGTTAGTACGAAAGAATCTGGGACTGGACTAGGTATGTCAATTTGTTATTCTATCGCTGAACGTAATAACGCTACTATCGATTTTACGACGGGGTCAAAAGGGACAACTTTTACGATATGCTTTAAAAGTAAATGAAAACTTCTAACCATTACATACAAAACACTCATGACGATAACAGTCACCAAAGCTACTGACCTCAATTACGCCATGAGATCCATCTTAGAATTTACTTCATGCAGCTTTGCGACGAGTAACCGCAGGAGCATCTTTTACTAAAATGGAAAAGGCGGGCGCTTTCACTCACTTCACCGTGACCTTCTCACGAATCTCAGACGTTCGTTCGCAAAAGCACCCGCCTTTTTACATACAAAGCATCAATACGGCATCCCGTCACTATATAATATATTTAAAAGTCTGATGTCTTCCTTCCAACTTTCGACTTTCCAACATACCACCTGTCCAACTAACCATTAACCAACTACTTTAGATAATTGATGTCCTAAATGTTTAGCTAATTCTAGCATTCCATATTTGTTTGCCGCTGTCTCTGCTTCTGGGTTGTAATTTGTATTTGTATTAACGTCATACGTAAAGATGTCCCCGCTCTCGTTTCGAATGAATTCAATTCCGGCAACTTGGATATCATTGGCTTTTAAAAATTGTTCATACTTACTAATAATAGGGTCATGAAACTGAACATCAATTTGAAACTTCGGTTTTTGTTCTTTTTCTTCACCAGCTGGACAAAATAAATCGCCAATTTGACAAGCTTCTGCAGGACATAGTTCAAAACCATCTGATGTATCTACGTTGACTGCATAAAGAAATTCACCTCCAATAAATTCACATCTAGTAATCACCGGTTTGGGCGCTTGAATATATTGTTGGATTAAAGTTATACCGTCGACTGGCTCTTCAAAATTGTCACTGTATACATACTCATTCAAACTATTAACAGTGTGAAATAATTGCACACCTAACCCCTTCCCAGCACGATTATGTTTTGTAATAAATGACTGTCCTTCAAATTGCTTTGCAGCTTCAACCAATTGCTTTTTCCCTACTGTTGCAATCGTTTTTGGTGTTTTTATTCCTTCTAAATTCAAAGCCATGTATTGACTGACCTTACTAAGTTCTAGTTGTAAAGCCCGATTACCATTTAATACCTTCCGACCATGTCGTTCTAGCCATGATAGGACAGCAGCTGTGAATTCTGGCGCAAAACGATTTCCTCTCGTATGCGATGAAGCGCTCATACGATTATAGAAAACACCTTCAGGTGGAATTGAACTTAAATCGATTTCTCCTTCAGCTAAATTCCATTCTTCATACGGTAGTTCTAATTCATTTAATCTTTTTGTTAAGTGATTTGTCCATTCTTCATTTTCATGTATAACATAAATTTTTTCCATTAGAATATTTCCCCCGGTTAAGTTATTTACTTAATTTATATTTAAGTTTTTTAAATTGAAAATATAAAACACACCCAATACAAAAACCTAAAAGTGCTACTGTAGCAGCTAAAGTTACCATCGCAACAAAAATCCAAGCGATCCAACTACCAATCACAAAATGAATAACAATAGCAACCGTTAATAATGCTGCTGCAATCGTTTGATTAAATTTTTGTAACTCCGCTGCTTCTGTTTGTTGTCTGTCAGTATTAGAAGAAATTCGCTTCGCCAAAATAAAAGCAATATTTGCTTTTGGTCCATTCAATAATGGCATAATTACAAAAAGAAATGCACCAAATAGCAATAGTCCACTTTGAAGCACAATGGCACTCAAAGTTAAAATTACTAATATTAATTGATTAGTACGAACATACGAAATAGGTATTTCCTTCATTGATTTTAACCTCTTCTCTTCGCTGTTTCTTTTACACTACTATTACAATAGATTATATCGGAAATTATAATAAAACTCCATTTTTACATAGTGAAGAAACTTTTTTGCCGAAACGGGTTGATTTATACCTTATCTTCTAGTACAATATTCAACTGTGTTTGTGGGGATAATTTTAAAATAAGAACATATTTCTTGTTTTTTCATAAAGATAAAATATAAATTCCTCCCCCCCTTAGTGGCTGAAAATGACAATAAGGAAGGAGAAAAATGATGTTCCAAAAATCTGCTTTTGCTATTGATGAAAGAGAAAATAAAAATCCTGAAGAATTAAAAGAGGAAATCGAAGACCTAGAATTCCAAGTATTTCGTATGCAAGAAAACTTAAAAGAAATTGCTAAAAAATGGCAAGTGATCGGTATTGAACAAACGAAAGAAAACAATTGGGTAATTATTTATGCTTCAGATGATGGTGACACGTGTAAAATAATGCTCAATGAATGCGATAGTGCATTTCGTGGGATGTGGGACTTCTCTATTCAAGCTCAATACGCTAATGAGAACACCATTCATATTGGCGATATTAAAGGTCCCGAAAATAAAGGCTATGGCTCCATCTGTATGCACTACTTAAAAGAAGTGGCTAAAGAGCAAAACATTCAGTACATTACAGGAGATATCGCCAAACGAGACTGGGACCACAAAGAGCGCCTAGTTCACTTTTATAAAAAGCATAATTTTAAAGTAAATATTGATAAAGAATCTAAAAGTGGTGACATTGAGTGGAACCTCGTTTATTAAAAGTTTGCTATTTTAAAACAAAAAGGGTATAATAGAATTTATTGCTTATGAGCACTTAAAATTTTGGATTTTAACATTTCACGTAAATGACGATTTATATAGGTTTAGAAAAAAACTTTGGTTATACTATCTTTAAATTCTGATAGTGTTAAATTAAAACTAGTATCCTTAACGGATATCAAATATTTACGAGTAAAATCATCTGGCATCTTTAAACACTTAGCACCTTATTATAAGTGGCACGGCCTAGGAGCCGTAATGATAAAAGAGAGGTAGGGCTTTTGTTTTTTAAGGTTTTAAAGAGTGACACAGAGACATTATCGCGGCAAAAATTTTAAGTTCATAT
>SKOL01000334.1 GCA_007120055.1 Anaerobacillus sp. | reverse complement strand
TTACCACTCGTCGTCATTTTCTATCGGTTTATTAAAACGAAAGTTACCAGTTGCTATTCTGGCTTTCGTTTTTTCAGTTATTCGATCGTAACAACTTTGACATGTGTATGTATGCTTCGGTCTATTTCTTAAGCGCTTCGCTAAAAAAGAATCACTATCAATAGATTCAATTTTATCACAAATGACGCATTTAACTCTCATCATTATTCACCTCATCTTCGTTTACCAATCTTTGTAAAGGTATACAAGCATTATAATTGAAAAAGTTGCTATTGTGAAGGAGATCATTTGGCTTCTTTCGCTTTTCTTATCATGAATAAGCAAAAAAGTTTAAACATAAGGTAAAAAAAGGTATAGTGTAATTGTAACAATAGATTAATGAATTTCATAATTCTTATTTAGGACCACTAGGCTGCCTCATCTGGTTGAGTTTTATCGTCCTGAACTAGATGTAGTTTGATGATGTGACTATTTATTGGTATTATGAAATTCACTCAGTTAGGAAAAATATATTTAGCATCTTAAATTAATAGGTGACTACTACTTTTTTATTATTTAAGGAGGTTTTTATTTTGGCTAATCAAGTAGAACAAATGTTAACAGATGAGTTATTTCAGTTATTACAAAAGGAACGTTTTGTAACTATTGCAACGGTAGATCATGAAACAGGCGCACCGAATATAAGTGCGATTTCTTGGGTATATGCTCCTAAAAAAGAGGCTGTTCGTTTTGCTGTCGATAACCGCTCGCGAATTATAGAAAATATTAAAGCTAACCCTCAAGCTGTTCTAAATATAATCGGAAATGAGTCTACATACTCAATTAGCGGAACAGCGCAAGTTAAAGTAGAAAAGCTAGAAGAGGTCCCACTAAAGTTAGCCCTCGTTGAAATAACTATTAGCGAAGTCCGCGATGTAATGTTTTATGGTTCAAAAATATCTGTTGAACCTGAGTATGAAAAAACATATGACAAAGAAGCAGCTGATAAGTTAGATTTACAAGTAATGACTGCGATGAAAAAAGCTTAGTCGACGACTAAGCTTTCTTCTTTTTCCTATATATCAATCGTTGTTTATTTCTTGATTGTCACCTTCATCTTGTTCTAACTGCCTTCTATTTTCTTCTTGTTTTTGTTCTTCGTCGATTTCGCGAATATTTTCGTCGTCCATATCTCTTTTTCCGTGCTCTTCTTGCAGTTCTTCAAGTTGACTTTCTTGTCCTTCATTTAATCTTTCTTCATTTGCATCAGTTGGCTCAGGCTCAGCTTTTTCATGTTCAGGACCAGGTACAATTGGCATTAATCGGCCAACGATCGCTGCTAATTCATTCATTATCCCGGCAATAGGATGTCCTGCCTGGATATCTTCCTGCATTCCTCTTAATCGCGCATTTATATCTGGATCTGCACTTATAGAAGCATAAGCACCATGTGGGTCATCTTTTAAAGCTTCCACGACTTCGTACTTCACAACACCTACATCTGAGCGGTCTAAATCCTCACTTACATCAATCCCTACTACTGCTAAATCGCCAAGAACTAAAGCTGTTGCAGCTTCTACTTCAGGTACTCGCTCTGCAAGGTGAACTAAATGTTCAGCAACTTCTTGAGCACTTTTATTTTCGTTCATCCGTGGATCTTCTGCTTGTTCAGCTATACCTAATGGTTGCTGATTTCCTTCATTTTCATGTGCGGTGTTTGGCTGACAAGCAAAGAGTATCGAAAACAATATAGAATATATACAAATGTTTATTAATTTCATGATTAAACATCCCTTTCTTGTAAATATTTATAATTATTGTTCGTTTCTTCGTCTAACTTTATTCGGTTGTACATACATTTATAGTAAAACTCTTTTAAAATTTTATAAGTTGAACTAACAATCTTTTGAAAGGAAGATTTACGTTTAATCATTTTTTTATTCACACATCTCAAATTTATTTTTCCTGCATACCATAGTAATAAGACAATCATCCCATTACACTACTCAAGGAGGCGTAACATTGAATAAAATCTACGTCTTAGATACGAACGTATTATTACAAGATCCTTTTGCAATCTTCGCATTTGAGGATAATGAAGTAGTTATCCCAGCAGTTGTATTAGAAGAAGTTGACTCAAAGAAAAGGTATATGGACGAGATTGGAAGAAATGCTAGACAAATTGCAAAAATAATGGATCGTTTACGTAAAAAAGGAAAACTCCATGAAAAAGTGAACTTAGAAAATGGTGGAGAACTAAGGGTTGAACTAAATCACCGTTCATTTGAAAAAATGAAAGAGGTGTTTGATGAAAAAACGAATGACAATCGAATATTAGCAGTAGCATTAAATTTATTATTAGAAGAGAGTAGTAAAGAAAATAAAAAACCAGTTATTTTAGTTTCAAAAGACGCGTTATTACGAGTTAAGGCCGATGCAATCGGAATTCAAGCAGAAGACTTTTTAAATGATAGGGTCATTGAATCAGATCATATTTATGCAGGTTACCTCGAGGCTTTCGTTAGCTTAGACGTGTTAACAAAATTTTACACAGAGCAAGAAGTTAAAGTAGAGGATTTAAAACAAAAAACTCATTTATACCCTCATCAGTTTGTCATTTTAAAAGATGAACTTGGTAGCTCAAGTTCAGCAATTGGAAAAATTGATAAAAATTGTAGATTGGTTAAACCGTTTAAAATGGATCCTGATCAAGTTTGGGGGATAAAATCAAGGAATGTACAACAAAAAATGGCATTTGAATTATTATTGCGAGACGATATACCTTTAGTTACTTTGGTCGGAAAGGCGGGAACAGGAAAAACGTTACTTTCTTTAGCGGCAGGGCTGTTACAAACAGAAGATCTTCATCATTACAAGAAACTGCTGGTTGCAAGGCCTGTAGTACCAGTCGGCAAGGATATTGGTTATTTGCCAGGAGAAAAAGAAGAAAAACTACGACCGTGGATGCAGCCGATCTATGATAACCTTGAGTTTTTGTTTAATACGAAAAAGCCTGGTGAGATCGATCAAATATTAGCTGGAATGGGGTCTATACAAGTTGAAGCATTAACGTATATACGTGGGCGCAGTATTCCAGAACAATTTATCATTATTGATGAAGCTCAAAATTTAACGAAACATGAAGTGAAAACGATATTAACACGAGTAGGTGAAGGTAGTAAAATTGTTCTAATGGGTGACCCCCAACAAATTGATCATCCTTATTTAGATGAATTTACGAATGGATTAACGTATGTTGTTGAAAAGTTTAAAAATGAAAAAATTAGCGGTCATGTAAAACTTGAAAAAGGAGAACGCTCAGGCCTTGCCCAACTAGCAGCTGACTTACTTTAAATAACATCCGCTTTTGCTTAAAAACAGAGTGATTACATTAAAATTGTAATCATTCTGTTTTTTATGTAAGCGTAGCCAAGCTTTTCTAAAAAATGATACTATTATTCATGGAATAATTGTAGATGGTCATTCTAATAATGAACAGACATTTAGGAGAGTGCTGAAAATGACAGAGTGTTTACATCAAGAGGCATTAGATGAAATGGTAATGGAGGCAAAAAAGTTCACAAAATACGGCAATGTTGCAGATTACATACCGGCGTTGGGGGATGCTGATCCTGATACGCTTTCAATTGCAGTTTATCGTGGCTATGAAGATTGTTACTCGGCAGGTTGTATTCATGAAAAATTTACGCTACAAAGTATTTCAAAAGTATTGACGTTAGCATTAGCATTAATGGATAGAGGGGAAGATTATGTTTTTTCGCGTGTAGGAATGGAGCCTACTGGTGACCCATTTAATTCTATCGTTAAGCTTGAGTCTAATCGCCCATCAAAGCCTTTGAATCCGATGATTAATGCAGGAGCATTAGCTGTAACTGATATGATCATCGGGGAAAGTACAGGTGAAAAGCTTGGTCGTTTATTAAGTCTGGTTCATGAAATGACGAATAATACTGATCTAGGTTATTGTGAACGAGTCGCTAAATCTGAATTCGAGACAGCGTATTTAAATCGGTCTTTATGTTATTTTATGAAACAACACGATGTCATAGAAAGTGATATCGAAGAGTTACTGGATTTATACACGAAGCAATGTGCGATCCAATTAGATTGTCATGATTTAGCAAAGCTAGGTTACGTCATTGCTAATGAAGGGAAAAACCCTGTCACAGAAAGACAAGTAATTCCTCTTCACATCACTAGAATTTTAAAAACATTTATGGTTACTTGTGGGATGTATAACTCTTCAGGTGAATTTGCCATCAAGGTCGGAATCCCTGCAAAAAGTGGTGTTTCAGGAGGGATTATGGGTGCAGTTCCTCACGGTATAGGAATAGGTATTTACGGTCCGGCATTAGATGAACGAGGGAATAGCGTTGCAGGAATGAAGTTGCTAGAGAGCTTATCAAGTAGGTGGGATTTAAGTATTTTTTAAAAATGACCATTTTGAAGCGATAAAAATTTCATAAATATTGCATTTTCTTACTATAAAAGCTATCATAAGGTAATAAGGGACAGTGACACAACTCGTATGGGAGGGAATAACCAATGTCTAACGATGTTCAAACAGGACATAACGAAAAAGCGT
>SKOL01000510.1 GCA_007120055.1 Anaerobacillus sp. | reverse complement strand
TAATGAATTTCATAATTCATTATTTCCGCCACTAAGATCAATATATAGTTGCGTCAAAACCATTCGCAAACTATATATTGCTTTATGTGGCTCATTTTTGGTAATTATGAAATTCACTCAGTTGTCTAGCAGCGATTGCGAAAAGCACCACGGCTAACATAATAGACTCACATCAAATGATTGGAGGGTTTTACAAATGAAATCTATATGGAAAACTTATTGGGATGCATCTCTTGTTTTAAAAATTACGATTGCACTTATTCTTGGTATTTTGGTTGGATTAATTTTCGGTGAAAGTGTTGTACCGGTTTTACAACCGTTTGGAGATCTAATGCTTCGCTTATTAATGTTTTTAATCCTACCGCTGATTGTATTTACGCTTATTGTCGGGGTGAATCAAACAAGTATTAACAACATCGGAAGAATGGGAAGTAAAATTTTCTTTTATTATGTTGGTACTTCGGCACTAGCAATCATTGTCGGTCTTTCGGTAGCTAGCTTGTTTTCTCCTGGAAGTGGGATGACGCTTGAGACGGATGAAGCGTATCAAGGACCTGAGCACCCTGGGATTGTGAGTGTTTTATTAAACATTGTTCCTCGTAATATTGTGACAGCTTTTAGTGAACTGAATTTACTCGGCATCATTTTCACTGCTCTAGTGTTTGGTCTTGCAATCTCTTCGTTGAGATCTTCTGAAGCCTACAAAGATTCGGGAGAGCTCGTTTACAAAGTGGTTGAGGGGCTTAACGAAGCTGCGTTTCGGATTATGCACGTCATTTTGCAATATGTACCGATCGGTATTTTTGCTATTATTGCAACAACCGTCGCAAAACAAGGACTTAATACGTTGATCTCTCTTGGAGAAGTCGTAGCTGTGCTTTATATTGCTTTACTCGTTCAACTTACACTTTACATTGTGTTTCTGAAATTCATGGGCGTATCACCTGTTCAATTTTTCAAAGCAGCTCGAACACCGATGTTGACGGCATTTGTTACGCAAAGTAGTGCAGGAACTCTGCCATTAACGATGGATGCAGCACAACGACTTGGCTTAAAGAAAAGCTTATACAGCTTTAGTTTGCCATTTGGAGCGACCTTGAACATGGATGGCGCGGCGATCCGAATTGCCGTATCGGCCGCTTTTGCAGCGAATGTCATAGGGGAACCACTCACTTTCGCTCAAATGCTTACAGTGATCCTTGTTGGAACGCTCGCCTCAGTCGGAACTGCAGGTGTTCCGGGGGCTGGAATTGTCATGATCTCCACCGTTTTTGTCCAACTTGGTTTACCGATGGAAGCCGTCGCTCTGTTAGTGGCGATTGATGCACTTGTTGGAATGGGATGTACCGCTCTTAATGTCACTGGTGACTTAGCTGGCTCATCCGTCATTAATAAATCGGAAAAAAAGCGAGACGCTGCATAAACGTAATTTACACTTTTAAAATCAATAAGTTAATAAGTTAATAAGTTAATAAGTTAGGTGCCAGGCACCATAAGTTAAGTGCCTGGCACCAAGTAGTAAAAAGCCACCCTGAAGCTTCTCTCATCAGGGTGGCTTTATTATTCGATAAGTTAATAAGTTAAGTGCCTGGCACCTGTCCTTAAGTGCCTGGCACCTGCCCTTGCTTTTCTTGAAGTTCGTTGCATGACCTTATATTAATTTCATAATACTGTTCTTTCGACATTTGATCAGCGAATAAAGTAACGTAGGCTTTATCGATGTTACAAAGTAAGGGGCGCTCGTTGTAGATCGAGCACCGCTTTGTAAGATCATTGAAATGTTTACAAACGCCATCGCCGCGATCTAGTTCGCTGAATGATTCGATTCCTTTTAGACTTTTACAGCAAGCGCCACATTCGTTGCAAGGAAAATTACTCATAGCTGTAATGCCTCGTCATCGTTTAACATGAAACGATCGAACTCTTCTTTCGTCTTGTACTGAAACTCGACATTCAACGTATCTGCTAAGGTCAAGATCGCTGAGTTAATGTTGTGAGCTTCTGCGGTGAAATCCGCTGTCGTAAGGCTAGCATTCAATTGTCGTACGACACTAGTTAACCCTTTCACTTCTTCAATTTCCGACTCTATTAATTTTTGTAACGCTTGTTGTTCTTCTCTAATTTGCGCTATTAAAATTTCGCTCAGTTCTTCGGCTCTTTTTCTTTCCTCTATGGTAAGGTTCAAATCTTTTTGGGCGAGTGTGAGCGCATTATAGGCTTCTTTTCCCGCTAATAAGCCGATAACCCCACCGACAACCGCTCCACCTGGTCCAAAAATAACACCCGCAGCCATGCCGGCATAAATCCCCGATAGTGTCGAAACCCCTGTTTCACCGAGGTCATGAACATACTCATCAGAAGAAATTTCGCCTTTAACATACTTAATCGTACTACTTGTAATATGAACAGCCGATGCCGCAATCGATGTCGCCACATTCCCTTTCATTAAAATCGTGTTCTGCCCGATATAAGAAATACCTTTACCTAACCCAGCAACAACCGCGGAGTTAGCACTCGCTTTTGCTGCGTTCTCTCCTACTTTCGCCGCTCCATCTTTCAAACTTTTTTTCCCTTGAAAAACTTGAACTCCTTCAGAAATTGCCGAAACTCCGCCACCAACGATTGCTCCAGCAATGGCCCCGTCTCGTGCTGCATTAAACATTTGCTTGCCAAACTGTGCCGTATTCGTTTTTAAAGCAAATTTTGACGGGTCCTTTGCTGCGTCTAGCGCTTCTTGATGTGTTGTACCACCACTAGAGATATTCCCAGATTTCAACTCACCTTTTAAATGTTCGCTAGCTTTTGCATAATCATCACTATAGATACCCTTTGATGCGGCGCGCTTATCGACTAACTCTTTCACACGATCCACTTTATCGCTATTGACGAGACGGTCCATGTCACCATAATCTTCCCTGCGAACAGCGTTAGCAAGCCATGGCGCTTTTTCACTTGATTTTGCTTGCACTTCTTTTAAGATCTTTTCGCCTTCTTTGATTAAAATATCAGCTTTCGCATGGGGATCACCAAGTGCTTCGGTCGTCATCGCTCGTACCTTTTCACCTAACTGAGCTGCTTTTGCATTGAACTTCGTAGTCTCAATGATTTCAAAAAGTCGACCTTGCGTATGACTAGGTTTACAGTTTTCATACTGCTTCGCTACTTTTAAAAGTAGGTCCATCCCTTGTTTTGTCTCATAACTAGATGTGGCATAATTCTCAACAAATTGTGAGACCAATTGGGTCGCTGAAAAAAATTGTGAATGTTGCTTTGAATGATGACTTCTACTCACGAGTTTCAACACCTCATTTCTTTTAAAAATGAAAGACGCAGGACGTAAAAATTGATTTTACGCACTGCGAATCATACAGTATTAGACTCGTTATATCGAGCCGATATGCCTTACTTTTAACCTTCTAAACTAACTACTATTTCTACTTTGTCGTCCCGAGCTTCAGCCCTAAAAACAAAGCATTTATTTTCTATTTAACTCATCAACAAACCTCTTCGTGTCGATGAGTGTTGAATTTACTGCCGTGTTCAGTTTTCCTTGCTCGTTAATGAGTGACTGATCGAGAAGCTTTTTCATAATCGCTGCGATTTGGTACGTTTGAAACACCGCGTCTTGACTTTCTTTCCTAAAGTTTTCGTAATCAGTACCTTCTACAGAAACAATCTCTTGAAGCCTTTGGATCGATGTTGAAAATAACATCTGTACCTCACCTAAAAGGACATTGACTTGGTTGGCTTTCGATTGAAGCGTCGACATTAAGTCAGCACCTTTATTTAATTTTTCAATCTCCGTATTGATTTTTGCTCGTTCACTCTTCGCTTCTTCTAGCTTCTTTCTCGTATTCGATTCAAAAAGCATTCCACCGATAGCAATCGCTGGCGCTAGTGCAATTCCACCCAGAACGGTCATTCCACCAGCAACTCCTAGACCACCTGCTTTAAGAGCTCCACCACCTAAAAAGGCTAATGTCGCGTTTTTAGCAGCAACACCTGACAATGTAGCAATCGCCGTACCCGTCGAGGCACTAGCAAACGCCGTCGTGGCACCGACGGCACCAAAAGCAGCGACGGCACCACCTGCTAACGAAGATAACCCTGCACTTAATACTTCGGCCGCTTTCACCGATTGCTTTTCAACATCACGCAGTAACTGGTGACTATCTGGAATCGAATTAAGCGAATCAAATTTTGTCTTATCGGAAAAATTGACGTTTTTTAGTTTACCAAACTCACGTGTGAACGTCGGGAATGTATCAGTAAGTATGTAAAGCTTTGTTTTTCCAACCTCTTCAAAGGTTGCGTTCGAGCTTTCTTTTTGTAATTCAAAAGTATCAAATGCACGTTTATAGCGTCTTTCTAGATCTTCTAAAATCGATTTTGTTTCTTTCATATTTTTAGTAGCATCTACACCCTTTTTAGCTCCTACAGCCGTAGAAACAGCCGCTGCGCCTGCTACAATTGCTGGTATTAATGGAAGTGGCATTACAATCCCTCCTCTAGTATTAAATTCCTACTAATTGTGTACCTTCCACGACTGTTTCATTGACCTTTTGCACCCAAGCTTTCACTTGGTCGTAATAGTTGTCATCAAAACCAAAACTATCTTTAATTTGAGCGACGAGCTCTTGTTGCTCAAGGTGATAGACTCCATCAGCAAACGCTAAAGCAACCGCTTCTGCAAAAACTACTTTTTTGGCTTGATCTGAGGAGAAAGTTTGAATAATTTCATCATATTTAAGTTGTTCTAGTTGAGCTTCTCCAACAGGTAAGCCCATTTCTTGACAATATGCTCCGATTAACTCTTGTTCTTTTTCGTCAACGACACCGTTAGACATCGCGATCAAATGAGCGAGTTCTAAAAATGCATTTTTTTCTTCAGTGTTTAAGTAGTGTAAAAACATTGAAAAAGCCTCCTTATTTATTGTGGTGGTTTTAAGATTCAGAAACTACTATTCTAGGAATAACGATATGAAAAATACAGTTCAAAAGATGGTTTTTTTATCCCTAGCATATAAATAGGTAAACTTACCTATTTATTCTATTTTATAATAATTATCAAATTTTGTCAGATTTTTTTAGGGAAGGGGGGGAAGCACAGGGAAGGTTCTCATGCTTCTTTCACAGGGATTATTAATCAACTCTTAGAAGGAAAAGAAATTTTTTTACTAAAAGGTAATTTCTATAATAAAAACCGATGTTACTAGCGATCTCGGACCATCCTTTCTTAAAGCGTCTATTTCGAATACCAGTTGCACTTTAGGAAGCAAGAGGCCAAAACTTGGAACCTATATTGCTTGGGATGATCCAGGCAATAATTACTCAGATGATGACGAAGGTGAAGAGACTAAAATGCTCGGAGCATCTGCACTAAGCAATCATCTTGGTATATGCCGATTTAGAGTTAATCCGATTTTATCTGAATAGGGTTTAAGAAAAAAAGTGACAATGGTTAGGTAATCACTAAACTAGGAGAAAAACTCGGTGGAAAGCAGTTTGAAAATAAAATATCGGGGGCTTCTTATGTTTGTTGGGATGAAAGTATTTTATCTCATAAACCTTTACTTGATACGATAAAAGAAGTGGCAGGAATTGATACCGAGGAAGAAAAGAAACAGGACTCTATATTCGGTTACGGTAGGTATGCATAATATCTATGACCTCTGCTGACTTCTGACTGTTCAGCTATTTTTCACTAAAATAGGTTACCGAGGTCACTCGGCTTATCAGCCAGATCTCCCCAGGTAAGAGTACAATCTTTCCTTCCATCTATCTGCTTCATTTACTATGTATCACCTTCGACAGAAAGGGCTTCGTTTTGTTTAGCTAACTCACCCAATGATACTTAGCCTTGTATGAAGTTCGTGTTCCTCAGACCGGAAGTATGTCGCTCGCTTCTATCAAATCAATTGAGTCGAACCAATCCGATAAGAGAAAATCAGCTACCTGTCATAATCAAGGCGCAATAAGTTATAAGTTAAGTTAAGTGCCTGGCACCAGCACCTATTAGCTTCGATCAAAAACCTTCTCAAAGTCAATCTCCAAACCCGAAACAGTCTTAACTTCAACAGTGTTTTTACGATCATAAATCATTGGTCGTCCATACTTTCCGTCTTCTAAATAATAAACCATAACGATTTGATCAATGGGATGGACAATCCAATACTCTTTAACTCCACTCTTTTCATATAAATCCATCTTTCGAATATAATCATGTGCTACATTGGATGGAGATAAGACTTCAATAATTAGATCTGGTGCACCGTTACACCCACGCTCATCTATTTTTGACTCATTACAAACAACTACTAAATCAGGTTGGACCACTGTAAATACTTCATCATCCTTTGCCCCCGCATTGTCTGACAAGCGAACATCAAAAGGAGCAATATTTACTTCGCATGTGTTCCCCTTTAAATAATTAGCAAATTGACGCCCAAGTTCTAATACTATTTGCTGATGTAGTCTAGAGGGCGCTGGTGTCATCATAAAAGGAACTCCGTCGATTAACTCTATTCGGTTATCTTCAGGCCATTGTAAGTAGTCAGCATACGAGTATGTGTTAGGGGCTTTACGATCCATTGCAGTCAATGTTACCACCTCTACCTTTTTATACAATTATAGCATACTTGAAACCACAATCTGTAAATCCGTAAGGTAGCAAAGTAACGATCACCTACCTAATGTGCTATAGGAAGCACCAGAACCGCTGCCACTCAAGCATGTAAAGAATCGGTGTACCAATGAAGAAGAACCGTCCCCTTGCTTCCGAACTCCCCCCATTTCTTCCTAGCACCAAACCCAAAAGATTTCCTAATGTATAGTATTAAATTTTCTTGTATAATAAGTACAAAGGAGGTGAGGATAAATGAGTAATGGAAAAGTAGAAGAAATGCTGACTCAATTAACTCAAATCGTGGGAAACATGCAATCTGACTTTCAAGAAATGAAGGGCGATATCCAAAGTTTGAAAGATGAGTTTCAAAAGGAAAAGGAAAAAAATGAGGAACGACACAAAGAGCTTCTAGGCAGTTTTAAGTCGCTTGAAAATGATCAAGACTTTATTTGGGAAAAGACCGTACGAAACGAAAGAGAAATTGCAAATATTAAAGGACAATTAAGCAATCAATGACTTTAATAAAATCTAATTTCTATCTCCGCAAGAAGCATCTCGATTTTCCACATGAATAATGCGTCCCAAGTTATTTTAATAGGAGCGCTACCCCTAAAAAGGTTAGTGCTCCTATTTATTTGTTACTATCGCCAATATCCGACCGACTTAGCTCAACTATTCCCCCCAAAAAAATTCAAAGCATAATCGATAGTTACTCTTAACGATAGAAACATCGCAAGAACAAACATCTCCTGCCGAGAAAGCGTTAATAAGAAAAATCTTTGTCAAATTACTTAGCGAATCAGAACTAAGCTAATTGAGTGAATTTCATTATTACCTAAATTGAGCCCTACCCGTTTAACGCAACTCCATATAGTTTGATATAGCGATAATATTCAATTATGAAATTCATTAAATTCTATAAAAAAAATTTAAAATGATAGTTTAATAGTTTAATGTTTTGGTGATAATTATACCAAGAACAAAAAAGGAGCGTGCTTAAAAATGAGTTTACGGGAATACATTGAAAACATTAATCAAATGCTAGAGGACGCCAAACAAGAAATGAATACTACTGAAAGTTAATTGATATAAAAAATACGGATGATACTAAGAACTCCCCCTTCTTAATATCATCCGTATTTGATTCTTGAATAAGTTAATAAGTTAAGTGCCAGGCACCTGCAGCGAAGCACAAGAACCGTCCCCTTGCTTCTTCCCCTTGCCTTGCTCCTCAAAATACTTTAATGCAAAAGCACTCATTGTAATAATCCCAGTATAAATAGCCTTTTCATCATCAAAAATAATCCCGGGGTTATGTAACCCCTTCATAGAAGCTTCACTTTCATTTCTAGTACCTAACCTAAATAGCATTCCTTCCACTTGTTCAAGGTAAAATGCGAAATCTTCTCCTCCTAATGAAGCCTCAGGTAAATAGTCCAATTGTTGTTCGCCAAGATTGTCACTAACCACTTCAGATAATAAATCAACCAAATTATCATTATTAATAACAGGCGGCGAACCAGGATAATAAGTTAATTGAGCACTTCCTTTGAAAGCCTTCGCTATATTTTCTGAAATACTTTCCATAGCTTCTTTGATTTTATTATTAACATTAACATCTAAGGTCCGAACCGTCCCTGATATCGTAACTTTATTTGCAATTATATTATCTGCAGTTCCTCCATGAATTTGCCCAATAGTAACAACTGCTGTATCTAACGGAGATAAAGTTCTTGAGACAATTTGCTGAAGTCCACTAACAATTTCTGCAGCGATCGGGATCGGGTCAACACTTCTTTGAGGATGTGCAGCATGCCCACCGGTTCCGAATACATCGATTTCAAAACGGTTGGTAGCAGCCATAATTGCACCATGTTTTACTCCAATAGCTCCAGCATCTGTGAATGGCCAAACGTGTAAGCAAATTATATGATCAACCTTAGGTTCATTCAGTACTCCTTCTTCCAGCAATAACTTAGCACCTTGCATTGTCTCTTCTGCTGGTTGAAAGATAAATTTTATATTCCCTTTAAGAGAATCCCTTAGTCTATTCAGTACAATAGCAGCGCCTAATAATACAGACGTATGAATGTCATGTCCACAAGCATGCATGACCCCCTCATTTTTGGATGAAAAACTCAAACCAGTTTCTTCTTTGATAGGTAAAGCATCAATATCCGCTCGTATAGCAAGTGTCGGGCCTTCCTCCTTTCCTTTTAGGAGCCCTACAACCCCAGTACCTTTTGAACATTCTTTTAATTCAATATCTGTATCCTTTAATGTATCAATAATCAATTTAGTAGTATTATATTCTTGAAGACTTAATTCAGGATTTTCATGTAACTTTCGACGAATACCTATTATATCTTCTTCAATTTCATAAACAATTTGTTTAATATCCATTTAGCTGCGCCCCTTGTCTTTTATAAAATAAAAAGGGATCAAGATTATTTAAGAAACAATCTTAATCCTTTTTTACACACCTAGTTTAATTCTGCTTTACCTAGTTCAACCACTTTTTGGTATACCTCTTCACCCCACGCTGCGATACCGAGAGAATCTCTTACTGGTTGAGTCGCCTCAATAAATGTATCAATATCAGGCTCAATAAAACTGATACCTCTACCTTCTAGTTCCTCTCTCATCTCTCGTGCACTTACTTCTAACTTTTCATCTGCATACTCTTCAGCTTCGGCAGCTGCATCCAACAATACTTGCTGATATTCAGATGATAATTCGTTAAAGAATTTATCGTTAATAGTAACAAAGGCTGGTTTGAACATATGATTTGAAAGGATTACATAGTCTTGAACTTCATAAAAACCTGCAGCATAAAACGTTTCTAAAGGATTCTCTTGACCGTCAACAATACCTGTTTGTAAACCACTGTAAACCTCTCCAAAATCCATTGGTGTTGGATTTGACTTTAAAGCTTCAAACGTTTGTATATAATAATCTCTAGCTGGTGCTCGTAGTCTTAAACCTTGCATATCATCAGGAGTGTAAACTGCTTTATTAGCAGAAATTACTCGCGGGCCACGTGGTAAAATACCAATATTTCTAACACCCATTTCGTTAACTAACTTCTCGTTCCATTCCTGCCCAATATCAGATTCTATAACATGCATCCAATGAGCATTTGACTTCATTAAATATGGTAGTGATAAATTATCAATTTCAGCAAGACCAGGGTCTCCACTTGACATCATTTCAATGGTCCCTAATCTAACCTGTTCCATTTGTTCGTGAGTTGTACCGAGTTGATTCCCAGGAAATAAGTCAACAGTAATATTTCCATTTGTTCTTTCTTCAATAATCTCTTTGAATTTTTCCATTCCTGAGTATGCTGGCTCTCCAGGATTAGCCCATGTACTATAGGAGATGTTATACGTCTTTTCTGACCCTGCTTCTGAATCAGATGGTTCATTACTTGCTGAGTCTGAACATGCTGATAACACAGTTAAGACAGCAATTGCCCCTACAATTAATAAAAACAATTTTCTTTTCATTTCTTCATCTCTCCTTACTAATAAATTTTTAATTATAATAATTTATATAGAAAAAGCTATTCTGACGACATATTCGTCTTTTTAACCTTTTCTACTAAAGAAGCACCATAATCAACTATGCACGATACAATTTTCTCTCCTCTTTCTGAAGAAGAATTTACCGGATTTCCTAATATACCTTCTTTGGAAATATCCTCCATATTCAAGTATAAATTTGCTTTAGAGTTTCCAACCTTTATTTTCAATAAACTATCTATTTCAAATTCACCCAATCTGTCTTTCTCTTCCCAATGTTCAGGTAGTAAATCCATTCTCATGTCATCAGGAAAAAGGTATGTCATTACCGATGTCAGAGGTTCTCCCCCATGACCAGAAGGATCAGCTTCTTCTTGATAAATCTCTTTTTTCTGGTCTGGACTAAGCATTTGCCATAAATCCATCGACACAGCCATTACCTTTTTTTCACGTCTTACTTTTCTTGCAACTTGGTCTACAGCCGGTCCATTACCAGCATGGCCATTTAGGAACAAAATTTTTGTAATTCCATGTTCTATTAAACTAGTACAAACATCTTCAAGAAGATGAATTACAGTTTGTTGTGATAAGGAAATTGTTCCAGGATAACCTCTAAAGTATTCTGAATTACCAAATGGAACTGTAGGAATATATAAAGCCCCAGTTTTTTCAGATACTTTTTTGGCAATTTCTGTTGCAGCCAAAAAATCACCAGTTATTGAATGCGGACCATGTTCTTCCATGGACCCTAGCGGAACGATTACCACTGGATCTTCTTTAAATGCTACCTCTACTTCTTTCCAAGTCATGTGGTGCAATGCATTTTTAGACAATTTAATTCATTTCCCTTCTATACTTATATTTGAATTTACCAGATAATAATTTTTACTATTTAGAAAAATAGGTTAACAATGACTAAACTTAAGAATGGAACATATGCAACTAACAATACTGCGACAACGAGAGGTACATACATTGGAAGTATTTCTTTTACTAGCTTTCCATAAGATATTTTTGCGATATCTGCAACTATATACAACAATATCCCTACTGGCGGTGTCGCCCCTCCAATGGTTAATGTCAATACCATAACTACTCCAAAGTGTATCGGATCAATCCCTACTTGCATTACGATCGGTGTCAAAATCGGAGCGAATACGATAATCGCTTCAGACGGTAGCATGAATAATCCAATGAGAAATAAGAATATAACTACCATTGTAATAATGACGGTTGGATTTGTGGAAAAGTTAAAGATAAACTCTCCAAGAGTATCAGATATTCTTGACTTCGTTACTACCCATGCAAAAATAGCAGCTGCTGCTAAAATAAATAATATTTTTGCAGATTCATAGCTTGTCTTCATTAGTATGGAACCAAATGAACGGATGTTAATGTTCTTATAGTAAAAGAAAGTAATGAAAATTCCATATAATACAGCAATTGCCGCCGATTCTGTTGGTGTAAAAATACCACTTATAATCCCAACTACGATAATCACAGGCAGAAGGAGTGCCGGTATTCCTGAATAAAATGCTTTTCTAGTTTCACGAAATGTAGCTTTAGGATAGCTAGGATACCCTCTTTTAGCAGAAACAAAGTAAGTATAAACCATTAATGCAAAAGCGGTTAATAACCCTGGAATGATACCAGCAATTAATATTGGTCCTATGGGCTGCGATGTAACAATTCCATAAATAATCAATGTTATACTTGGTGGAATAATCGGTCCAACTATTGAGGAAGCCGCTGTAATTGCTGCAGCAAATTTCTTATCATACCCTTCCTTTTCCATAGCCGGTATCAATACGGAACCTAGTGCTACGGTATCAGCAGTAGCCGATCCAGAAATTCCTGAGAAGATTATACTTGCCACATTATTTACTTGTGCCAATCCACCTTTAAAATGACCCACCATTACTCTAGCCATAGCAATGATTCGATTGGTAATGCCGCCTGAATTCATTAGCTCACCGACCAATAAAAAGAAAGGCACTGCAAGTAATGTAAATGAGTCGACACCTCGCACAAAACTTTGGGCAATCATATTGAGGCTTACTCCTTCTATCATTAGATAAACCAAAGATGATATCCCTAGGGCAAATGCTACAGGTAACCCTAATATAATTAGTGCAATCATCAAAAGAACTACAAGAAAAATCATTTCTTCACCTCCTCTAGCAAAGAAGTGTTACGATATTCACCCTTCTTATAATCTTGAATATCATAGATTGTTCTAATAACAATAAATATCATCATCAAAACACAGCCTACAGGAGCGGCTACTCTCCAATAAGAATTAGGGATTCCTAAAGCACCTGAATGCTGATAATGAGAAATTTGAATTAAATCAATAGATGAATACGCAGTAATAAATAAGAAAATTAACACAAGGACTCTCATAAACAAAGATAGAATTAAATTAATTTTGGGTGACAATTTCGCATGAAAAATTTCAACTGCCATATGTTTATTATCAAAAGCAACCACCGCCGCCCCAATAAACACCATCCAGATAAGAGTAAATCGAGCCAGTTCATCACTCCATACTAGTGGACGATCAAATATAAAACGAGCAAAAACTTGAATACTAGTAACAATCACTATCAGTAATAAAAAAGCACTAATCAAATACCGAAATGGTAAAGCAAAATCCCTTCTTCTTTTCATGATTTCATCCCCCTTTCAACTTGTTATTGTTCATCGCCTATTTAGTGATCAACCATTGAACACACTAAAAATCTACCCCCTCGGAATCTTTGCTATATGTGATTTTATACTCCCAGTCCTCTGATTTTACAAAATATTGCGCAAACTCAACTGGATTAAAATCTGAATCGTAAGAAGTTCTTTTTATTTGTAATAATGGATACCCTTCTTCAACATTAAGGTAGAAACTAATTTTTTCATTTGCAGCAATGGCATTTATTTCTTCTGTTACATATGCATACTCTACTCCAAGCATTTCATTGGCAAATTGACGCATATTCAAGATATCTCCAGCATTTTTGATTTTTTCAATATCAACACCAATGTAATAATGCATTAATAAGAAAATCGGAACATCCTTTTCCATTCTTACTCGGGTAACCTTCACCATCGGACTCGCTTGTTCTAAATCTAATTTAGTTGTAATCTCTTCTTCTGGAATTACCGTCGCAATATCTAATGTTTTGACCGTAAGATCATTCCATCTTTTATTGAAATGTGAGCCAAACCCGCCAACAGGTAGCCAAGGAGTTGATAACTTATTTTCTATTACTACTGTGCCAATTCCAGGACTCCTTTCAATCAGACCTTCCATCTGTAATTTCCCTAAAGCCTGTCTTATAGGCGCTCTACTAACACCATATAATGATTGCATTTCATTTTCTGTCGGAAGTTTTTCCCCAGGCGAATAATAACCTGATTTAATTTTGTTGGTTAAATCTTCAAACACCTTTACATTCAATGATTTTTTCAATACTACACCCCCTCACAATTTATTATAATCATTGAGGACTTTGTTATAACAAAGTTATTAAATGTAATAATAAATCAATATTTTAGAATAGTCAATCTTTTTTGTTAAATTAAAAAATTCTATCATTTCGAAAGGAGGAACGGTTCTTGAGCCTGCTCTAATATGTCAGGAAATTCAATGTAATACAAAAAAGAGCGCTAACCATTCTATTATTAAGAATGATTAGCGCCCTTTTTAAAATAAGTGCCTGGCACCTGCAGCGAAGCACAAGAACCGTCCCCTTGCTTCTTCCCCTTCCTTCTCCAGATTTCCATCATTATTTGAAATATTTAGCATAATATACAGTGTTAGAAATATTTAGAGGGGCTAGGGCTAAAAGTTAATAAGTTAAGTGCCTGGCACCTTTCTAAGTTAAGTGCCTGGCACCTGGCACCTTTCGAGGGGGGAATGAATTGCAAAGGCGTATTTTAGTTTTATTCGTTTTATCGTTTTTTTTCGTATTAGCAGGGTGTATTGGGGGAAAAACGGTTGCTGAGAAAGTGGAAGAGAAATTAAATCTAGCAAATAATTATTTGCAAGAAGGGAACTACAAAGAAGCGATATTAGTTTTAGAAAATATCATTGAAGTAGATCCTCGAGAAACTGAAGCGTACATAATTTTAGCAACGATCTACAGTGAACAAGGGGAAGAAACCCTTGTTGAGAAAATATTAAAGGATGCTACTTTAGCAGTAGAAGATGCTTATGAGCTTCGTATTTATTTAGCTGCTTACTACGAAAATAGAGTACTTCTCCAGGAGGCGCTATTAAATTACAAAAAAATGTTAACAACAGGTGAAGATAGTCTTGAGATGTTGGAACAATTAATTTCCGTTTATACACAAGTAGACGAACTTGATAAACTTACTGAGATTTTTCATTCTGAATTAAGTGGTGAACAGCTAATTTGGACTTTTCAAAAGATGATAAATGTTGCCTCAGCATCAGCAGAAGGTTACTTAGGTTTAGCAAAAGTGTACTTTGAGCTAGGGAAAGATAACCTTGTGGAAGAGATATTGCAAGAAGCAATGGAAAATGTTCAGGACAAAAATCGTATAATCGTATTTTTAGCTGACTATTATCAATCACAACGAATGTACCAAGAAGCACAAACCCTTTATCATGAGGTACTTTCTACAGATAAAAATAATATTATAGCAATCAATGGGTTGATTGCTATATTCCAGCATAAAGGTGGACACTTTCCTGAACTTTATGACCTTCTCCATAGAGCTTATCGATTAACAGGTGAAGATAAATATCTACACCATCTTGAGGCAATGTCTGAAGAGTTTTACTTTGAATCTGATATGTGGATCAAGGTATTGGATCAAGGAAAAACAGGTTTCATAAATATGGATGGTGAACTCATGATTCAACCAAAAGAATATTCAATGATTGGTGACTTTTCTGATGGTATGGCCACTGTTCGTAAAGACGGACTAGGTGAAGATGGTCAATGGGGTAAAATGGGATTTATCGATGAGCGTGGAGACATAGTCATCGATTTACAGTTTGATAGTGTTATGCACTTTGTTGATAGTATAGCAGCTGTTTCCAGACACGGTCAGTGGCATTTTATTGACCGAAATGGTGACCCTGTATTTGATACGACGTTTGATGAAGTTCATTATTTCCAAAAAGACGGGATTGTCGTTGAAAACGGTGGAGAAATATTTACTTTAAGCAAACAAGGCGAAAAACAACAAATAAAAATGCCGAGAGCCATCGAACATAGTAAAATGGGTACAGATTTCCCATATCCTATCTCTCAAAATGGATATATTGAAGTGTTTGATTATTATAC
>SKOL01000655.1 GCA_007120055.1 Anaerobacillus sp. | reverse complement strand
TAAAAGGAACTTTTTACTTAACCGGATATGAAATTGAAAATTTTTACGATGATGCGGTTAAAATAGTCGATGATGGTCATGAAATTGGAAATCACTCTTATTCACATCAACGGATGGTATTGAAATCGCCATCTTTTATCAAAGGTGAAATTGAGAAAACGGATGAGTTAATACGAGGAATAGGTTATGAGGGAGAAATCACTTTTCGTCCACCTTACGGTAAAAGATTAGTGCTTTTACCTTACTATTTATCTAAAAATAATAGAAATACAATCCTCTGGAACATAGAAACTGAGAGTTACCCAGAAATTGCTTCAGACTCTAATAATATCGTTGCGCATGTAGAAGATCATATAGAACCTGGTTCCATCATTTTGTTGCATGTTATGTATGAAAGTCGAAAAGAATCTCTTAATTCCGTAGAAGGCATTATTACTTCGTTAAAAGAGCAAGGGTATACATTTGTAACAGTTTCGGAACTATTAAATTACGGAATTCAGGAATGAAAAAATGTTGCAGTTTATGATGAGAATGCATTCCTCTTCTATAAGTTTTGGTGGGAAGTGGGATCGAATCGAAAGTAAGGTATGATTGATTCCTCCACTTTTACATTGGTGGGGACGGTACAGGGTCATGCTGGTGAAAAAAATTAAACTAAAGGAGCAAATTATGACAATAATTGACAAACTTAATTTAAGTAAATATAAAAATATGGTCGTGCTTGATGAACCAAGTGATTATGATTTGTTTAAAGGATATAAGACGGAATTATCAGGAGGCCATGACGCTATTTTCATTTTTGTCAAAACGATGGAAGAAATGGTGAAACAAACTCAAAAAGTGATCGACGAGGAGCAATTATTAGAAAAAGGGTACTTGTTTTTTGCCTATCCGAAAAAAGGGAACAAGCGATATGATACGTTCATTCACAGAGATGAAATTTTTCCAGCAATGAAAATAGATGATGAAGGCTATGTGAAAAATAGCGATGTGAAGTTTTCACGGATGGTAAGTATGGATGACGTATTCACTGTCGTTGGATTAAAGCGTGAAAAGAAGAAAGCTAAAAAGTCACCTGCGACAAGCCAGTGTGTAGCTGACTACGAGGAAAATGTTAAAGATATAGAAGAGCTACTTGTTGATCATCCAAATGAACGAAAGTTTTATCAAGAACTAACACCAGGTTACCAAAGAGATTGGGCTCGTTATATTTTTTCTGCAAAGCAACAAAAAACTCGCGATAAACGGCAAGCACAAATGGTTGATATCTTATCACAAGGGTATAAATCCATTGATTTGTATCGTCAAAAAAAATGATTACCTTAAAAGAAACAGGAATTTTTAAAACAAAGGGGCTGTAACAGGCTCCTTTTATGTGAGATAAAAAAAGGGGAGTGTTCACAATGCATTGGAAAGTATATTCAGATTTAGCATGGACTGAACGTATCGTCTCACCACCGGATCAATATAAAGAAGAAACCGAAACTTATATTAAAGTGATTAAAGAAAAAGCATCTGGTGAATTGAATTCGATGCTTCACTTAGGGTGTGGAGCAGGAGGACACGACTTTTAAATAATAATTTTGCTTACACAGGAACAGATGGTAATACTCATGTAACTATTTTTGAAAACAATCATATCATTTCAGAAAACCAGTATGAGGCAACGATGGTTTATCTTATACGGCAAAACGGGAATATTGAGGTGCATCATGATATCCATACTCTTGGTTTGTTTAGTCATGGTGAATGGTTAAGTGTGTTGGAAGAAAATGGTCTGAAAACGTCGATGATTGATTTAAATGATTTATATGATCCATTTTTACTCGAAGATGGAGAGTACAAGTTAAAATTATTTCTTTGTACTAATTAAGAGGATGGTGAATTAAGAATGGAAATAATCGGTTCTGCATTGCTCGTATTAGCTGTGTTTTTCTTTTTTGATTGAGTGAATTTCATGGTGATTTTTGAAAATTAATGGGGAGAAGGGACAATATTTATGAAACATGTAGTAATTACCGGAAGTACAAGAGGGATTGGATTTGGATTAGCGGTTGAATTTTTACGGGCAGGTTGCAAAGTAACGATTAATGGAAGGTCACAGGAAAGTGTTGATCAAGCAATCAATCGTTTAATAGACAATTGCTCAGGTACTGTTCAAGGTTTTGTAGCTGATGTAGAGAAACGAGAAGAATTAGAAAAACTTTGGACCGATGCAGAAAGACAATTTGGAAAAGTCGATATTTGGATAAATAATGCTGGGATTGATCAAGGACGAGACTATTTTTGGGAGTTGCAGGATGAGGAGTACGAACAAGTCATTTGCACTAATCTCTTAGGGACATTTCATGGGAGCCACGTCGCATTCAATCATATGTTAAAACATGGGGAGGGCCAAATTTTTAACATGGAAGGCTTCGGAAGTAACGGGATGATGCGAGAAAAGCTGACAATTTACGGGACATCCAAAAGTGCGATCAG
Organism: Anaerobacillus sp.; assembly: GCA_007120055.1. The sequence goes on along the minus strand of SKOL01000655.1, from coordinate 2,122 downwards.
TTATTTTACCCGTTCTTTAGCCATTGAGGCGAAAAATACAAATATCAAGGTAGGAACGATAAGTCCAGGAATGGTTGCGACGGATCTTATAAGACGCTCGCTTGATGAAAATAACAAAAAGATCTTTAACATCTTAGGAGACAAGGTCGAACCTGTCGCTCAATTTCTAACAGAGAAAATCCTAGCAAATCAGGTGAATGATGCGAAAATACAATGGCTGACGAAGCCGAAAATTATTTGGCGATTTGTCAGCTCTAGGTTTAATAAAAGGGATATTTTTAATGATTGAATTAAATGAAAGCGTCTTAATTAATTTAATAAGCTGTGAACTCAAATAAAAGTTTTAACAAAGGCAGGTAAAAGATGAATATTAAAATTAAAAATCCAATAGAAGATCAATATGGTAATAGAAAAGAAAATATCTTCTTAGCATTTAATGATAATGGAAGTTTTTTCGGTCATTCTTATGTGTTTCCAAATTTAAATAACCACCAGATAGACGAAATACCATTTCTTATTTTTATTGATGTTAGTGTAGAAGCTCATCTCGATGAGGCATTACAATCTAAAGTTAAACAACTTTTATTTAATAAAGTATTTTCAAGAGCCAAAGAGATTCGTAATGAAAGATCTGATTTAAACGCTAGAATATATTCTGGATTTGAATATAACAAAGAAAAAATGAATTTTTACAAAAAGAATGGGTTTGAAGAAGGTTATAGCATTATTATGGAAGCAGTTATTGAAGGTAAATTCAACTACCAACTGCCAGCAGGAATGGAGGTAATGGAAGTAGACGTCACATCAAACGAACTACTTATGGAATATAGGGATATTTTTGATGAAATCTTTACTACACCACTAAATACAGATGCACTTATCGAACAAAGTAAACAAAAATATTTTAAAAACTTATATGTATTAGTTGGTGGTAAAAAGGTTGGTGGATGTACAATCTTTGAAAAAGATGGCTACGGTTATATTGAAACTATGTTTGTTGTACCAGAAGCCCGTGGAAAAGGGATATCAAAAGTGATCATTCAGTATATATTTGATTATTTTTCAGAAAATCGATTGAATAAAACAACACTTGAGGTGTGGGGATTAAACGAACGTGCTGTACAACTTTATAAATCTTTTGGATATAAAGAAGTAGAAAAAAACTTAATGTTTCCAGGGATTACGCTTTAAATAAAAGTGAGAATAAGAGATGCAAAAATAGTAAATGGTGAATATTTTGAAGCAATTAAGATCGGGATATCAGATGGAGTCTCGTCTCCACCTGATTAAAAGTTGCCACCTATGCTACGCTTTGAGGTGGGGGTCTATAACCCTTAGACCATATACGGATTAAACTATAATGCTAACGGCTAGCAATTAGTTGAGGAACTGTTGTATTAGAAGTTTCTATTTTATTAGATTTGATTGTTGATAAGAATGGTGTGAAACCCAAAGAAGGTGAATGCATGAAAAAATTTTTATTAGTTATTTTATTGGTTTTGATAGTTGCAATTGGATTTATAGGAATTAGATTTGGAAGTGCCTTGTTTCAAGAAGAAAATACAACTGAGATTATTGCGTCCATCACTAAATTAGAGTTTACAACTAATGATTACATCAAAGTTACAGAGACTTCTCAGCGAATAAGGTATGTTTCAAAGAATAAAAATGGTTCTCAAGAAAAAGTAATTAATGAATTTATGCAAGAAAATGGATGGCAGTTTAAAGACCAAGCGGGTTCTGGTTATATATTTGAGAAAGATGACGAGACCATAGTAGTTGAGGCAAGATTATTTACAAAGAACTATTTCCTTTGGAGTGTTCCAAATGAAGTATTCCACTAAAGAGAGCGATTCTTAAATAAAGGATCGCTATTTCCTTATCCAAAAATATATATAACAGTATTTCAAAAGAGTGCCATCAATTTCTTGTATGTGATGAGTATCTTCTTCATCAAATTTCAGGGCGCTTTCTTTTTTGTTTAACTAATAGATTTACTTCAATTGGTAATAAATCCCTACTTCTATAATACATTATTATGAATTCACATCTAAGGGGGAGCCTCATGACAAAAGCGGGGAAGATTTTTGTTGGCAATTATAAAGGTGGGGTCGGGAAGACG
>SKOL01000256.1 GCA_007120055.1 Anaerobacillus sp. | reverse complement strand
CTGAAAGAAAAAGTACAAGAAAAAGAACGAAAAGGGAGACAACACCCATATCGTCTCTCTTATTTTTTAACAGCGACGATTGGGATTATATTAAACTACGGTTCAATTGCGATTGTAAAACGAATAGCTGAGGAGAGTTTTTCGAGTTTTGAAGATAAGAAATTGACGTTAAATATTATGCGAGCGTTTGGGTTTTGTATGCTTTGGTCGCCGTACTTTGTCAATGTCGGTCTTATTTTAGTTTTATTTGATTTATCGTGGTTTGATATTGGGCTTTACGGCTTTATTTTAGCGGTTATTTCCGTAATAATCTCTTGGTTAATGTTTCGAAAAATATCATTTGCCAATGACACGACTATTGAAAATATAGATAGTGCTACTAATCAGCAATCTCGCCAATCACTCGTACCTTTTATTGCATTTTGTGTCGTTTTAATTTCTTTATCGTTTATTCTCGATTATTTGCTAGACGTCAATATGCTTACTGTTGTTTCGCTACTAGCGTTAATTTTTCCGTTCGTTTGGGGAATGTTCACGAAAGTAGTGAAATCGTATATTCATGACGTTGTTACTTTAGTAGAAAACTCTTTCCTTCGATTAAAAAACGAACTTGCCATCTTTATTTCTGCGGGATATTTTGGGGTAGCTTTAGCGCAAACACAGTTTGGTGCAACTATTTCGGAGGTGTTATTTGACGTTTCGTTCGGCTCTATTTATTTATTAAGTTTTCTCATCGTCTTTTTAGCGATCGTACTGGCACAAATCGGTATTCACCCGATCATTATCGTGATTGGCATTGGCAGCTCGCTTTCCCCTGAAAATTTTGATGTTAGTCCAGTATATATGGCGTTAGTGTTACTGATCGCCTGGGCTAGTTCAACACAAATGTCACCATTTTCAGGTCAAGTTTTGTTAGCTTCGAATTTAATTAAACAATCGCCAACAGAGATTGTGAAACAAAACTATCAATTTGCGTTAATATTAGCGGTCGTTTTAACGACTGTCATTTATGGATTTCAGGTGATTGGGTGGTTATAAACTAGATGGAAGGAGCCAATTTGTTATATAATTCTATGAACTTATAGAAAACGTTTATGGCGGCGCCCCTACCGTCGTCACCTCATATGAAAAGTCGGGCGAGGTTCCTAACTAACTGTCCACCAACCAACAAACCAACTTTTATACAAAAAAGTGCTCGATAAATGTTAGTTCACCAAAAAGAAAACTGTAATGGTGGTTAACACTTATCGAACACCTTTATTTATTTCTATAAACCTACTGACTTAAGTGTATTTTGTGAGTTATCGCTATCTTCGTTAATCGTTAATCTTACTACAAATGTCGTTCCTTCCCCTACCTTGCTACGTACGTTAATCGATCCTCCTAAATCTTCAATGATCATGTAACACATCGGTAACCCTAAACCAGTTCCTGTTTCTTTTGTTGTGAAAAATGGTTTGTTAATCGTTGCCAATGTTTCTTCATCCATGCCAACGCCTGTATCAGTAAATGCTATTTCTACTGCATTGTCTTGTTCTACAAATTTCGTTGTAATTGTAATACTGCCACCATCTGGCATCGCTTCAAAAGCATTTTTTACCATATTAATAAACACTTGTTTCAATTTACTTGTGTAAGTAAAAAATGACGGTATTTGTGTATCTAACTTTTTAATGATTTTAATATTATTCATTGATTCTTGACCATCATAAAGTAATGTAATGTCGCTAATAAGGTTATTTAAGTTTGACAGTACATATTGGTTGTCCCCGTTTGGTTTAGCGATATCCATCAAGTCCCCGACAATACCATTGATCCGATCTATTTCTTGAAGGATGACTGTGTAATATTTTTTTTCAAAATCTGTAGCATTTTCTTTGACATCCATTAGCTGAATAAAACCACGTATCGTCGTTAGCGGATTGCGAATTTCGTGGGCGAAACTTGCTGACAGTTCGCCGATTACCCTCAATTTTTCAGTACGTATCATTTCTTTTTCCATTAATTTTTTTTCAGATAAATCACTAAATACTACTAATATTTCAGCTTCAGTTTGCTGGCCCTTTTTAGGAAGTGCTGTCATATTCAATAAAAAGCTTGTCACTTGCTCACTAGCCGAACACTGACATTCCAGTTCTATTGAATTTGGTACTTCCTCTAATTTTCCAATTAAATTTGAGTGGTTAACGAAAGTGTTAAATGTTGGGCTATATTTACATATATCATCCAAATGCTTAAATAAGACATCGTGTTTACTAACTCCAAATATTTTTTCACACGTTTTATTAAATGTTGTAATCCTCATTGTACCTTTATCGATGGCAAAAACTCCATTATCGGTCGTTTCTAAAATTAAAGTTGATTTTTTATGTATTCTTTCTCGGTCTTGTAATTTTTCGACCATATCATTGAACTGACTGCTTAATAAATTGATTTCAGAATAAGATTGGACTTCAATCGGTGTAAATTGCTTCCCATTCGTTAAATCAGTTGTCGCTGAAACTAATTTTTCAATTGGACGTACTAAATATTTCGAAAACTTGATAATCGCTAAAAGTGTAACAATGAAAACAAGACCAAAAATAATAATATAATTTAACAATAATTTATTCAGCGGTGCGAAAAGTTCATCTTGCGGAACTGAAATGCCAACGTACCAATGATTATTAAACCCTGGAATTTGACCAATTTGAGAGTAAGCACTCACTTCATCGGTCGTTTCATTAAAACAAAGTGACTTTTCTTCCGTTTTTTCACTTAAATGCCTCATATCGATATTCTGTTCGTCTAAGTAGTTTGCTGATAATATTTTTTTAGAATCTGGATGAACGATGATATCCCCTTTTTCATTAAAAAGAAAAGCAATACCGTTTACACTCATTTGACTTTGAAAATCAGTAAACTCGTATAAACGAGACCAAAATCTATCGAAATGTATTGAAGGACTAACAGCTCCAATAATATTACTTTCTTCATCTTTTACAGGCGCTCCGGTAACTAAAATCGGCGAATTTAAAACAGGAGAAAGATAAACATCTGAGAAATACGTTTCACCATTCATTGTTTGCTGAAACCATTGGCGATTATTAAAATCATTTCCTTCTACGACACCATCTAAGATGTCCACTTTGACGATTCCTGATTGATCGACGTAAATAGCGTCATTGTATATGGGATGGTGTGTAACAAATTTTTCAATCTCGTTTCGTATTTCTTCTCTTGAAGAATTAGGTTTTTTCAAAGTCGTATTTTCTGCTAAGTAGTTTACATCTTTAATCGTTTCTTGAATAAGTTCTTCTACACTTAACGCTAAAATATCCGTATACATAAAAAAAGATTGCTCGATCTGTTCGGTTATCGCCATTTTTTTAGATTCGTATGAAACATAACCGACAACAAAAAGTGATAAAAAGGTGGTAAATAATACGAAAAATAATAGTTTTGCTCGGAGTGTCTTAAACATTTTTAACTACCTTCTTTACATGAATTGTTTAAAAACGTTGAATTATGTATAGGACACATTCTACCATACGTCAAATGTAGAATAATGTTAAAATATGTTTTATGTAAATTGTTCACAAATTCGTCATATTCTTTTCAAAATTTCCACAATTCATTATGAAATAACTTTTTTCACACAAAACCCTCATGACGGTAACCGTCACCATCTAATATGCAAAAGAACGAGCAATTTCCCTCTCTTCGCTTTAAACTTCTAGCGAATTTTAGAGGCTCGTTCAGGAAATTACTCGTTCTTTTTTTCATACAAACCATTATAGTATCGTTTAGTCCCGACTGACATGAGGATAAAAGATTAATTGAATGATATTATGAAATTCATTAAACTATCTTATACTACCTTTTTGCTTCCCTTTTAAAAAGTTCAAAATGACATGGGCGGCAACCCGACTTGTCATATCACGGAAATCGACAGTCGGATCAATTTCGACAATTTCTAAACCTTTAACGAGTGACTGTTCACCTAAAAATGCAATGGCTTCAAAAAGTGTCGATGTGTCCATTCCCCCGGGGCCGACCGCTGGGCATCCAGGTGCTTGTGATTGATCGATGACATCCATATCGAGTGAAACGTAGATCGCGTCAACTTCGTTTTTCATAGCAGCAATTGACTCGCTCATTATTTCTAAAATATCTCGACGAACATCTTTCATCGTATAAATAGAAACTCCGTGCTCTTCACAATAATTTCGATAGGCCTTGCTATTAGAAAAATCGCGAATGCCAACTTGAACTAAATGCTTTCCTTCGATCGTTTTAGTTTCTAGTAAACTACGAAAAGGAGTTCCGTTGGTTGGACCGCCGTCTTCTAAATTACGCACGTCGTGATGCGCATCAAATTGAATCACGCCAACTTTTCCTTTTGCTTTGGCAAATGCTTGAATACTTGGAAAAGTAATCGAATTGTCGCCCCCTAAGACTATCGGCAGAAAATTCGTTTGCTCTGAAAAAATACGAGAAAACGTTTTGTAAATTCGAGTTTGCGACTCTGTAATATTCGTTACGTGCATCTGTACATCGCCAAGGTCATAAAAATTCCAATCAGCTAAATCAATGTCCTCTTCGATCGAATACGTCGAAAATGCTTG